>CALZTP010000052.1 GCA_945829115.1 uncultured bacterium
AAGCCGCCTTCTTTCATGAACAGCCTCGAAGATTAACCTCTTCGGGGCTTGTTTCGTTAAGTGGCATAGCCCTGCGAAATAGGATAGGGCGTTAGTCATAATAAGGGCGACATAGTTCCATATATCCCTAATGGGTGATATTGTTTAATTGCGATTTGAAATTATGCCGCCCTTACTCATTATTGAGAGCACCCTTAATAGATAAAGCTCACGCCCTATCCTAATCTATGTCAGCATACAAGGCTTGATATGAACACGAATCTGACAAATTGAACGAATGGTATAACGTATGTTCTGGCAGATAGCCAGAAAAACCAGCCTCTTCTGCAAATCACCCTTTTTTCTCAACTCTCTATGCGCTTTAAATATCTTTTACGAAAAAAATTTTGTTCTCTCAGGAAAAAGTGTTATTTTTGCAACAAAATTTGTTTACCTAATAAATAATATTAATTATGGCACATAGAATGATACTTAACGAGACATCTTACTTTGGTGCAGGATGTCGTGAGAACATTGCTGTAGAGGCAGCTCGTCGTGGTTACAAGAAGGCTTTCTTCGTTACAGACAAGGACCTTATAAAGTTTAAGGTTGCCGACAAAATTACAGAAGTGTTTGAAAAGAATAATATCCCATATGAGATTTATAGTGATGTAAAGGCGAATCCAACGATTGCCAATGTGCAGAATGGTGTAAAGGCGTTCACTGCTTCTGGAGCAGACTTTATTGTTGCTCTTGGTGGTGGCTCAGCCATTGATACCGCAAAAGGAATTGGAATTGTCTTCAACAATCCAGATTTTGCTGATGTGAAGTCTCTTGAAGGAGTTGCAGACACACGTAAGAAAGCTGTACCTACTTTCGCTCTTCCTACAACAGCAGGAACTGCAGCAGAGGTGACAATTAATTACGTGATCATTGATGAGGATGCAAAAAAGAAGATGGTTTGTGTAGACCCTAATGATATTCCAGCTGTTGCTCTCATCGATCCTGAGCTGATGTATTCAATGCCAAAGGGCCTTACTGCTGCAACAGGTATGGATGCTCTGACACATGCTATAGAGAGTTTCATTACTCCAGGTGCTTGGGTGATGTCTGATATGCTTGAAATAAAGGCTATTGAGATGATAGCAAAGAACCTGAAGGCTGCAGTTGACAATGGAAATGACCCTGTTGCTCGTGAGGCAATGTCTCAGGCTCAGTATATTGCAGGTATGGGCTTCAGTAATGTTGGTCTCGGCATTGTACACTCTATGGCTCACCCTCTTGGTGCTCATTACGATACTCCTCATGGTGTTGCTAATGCTCTCCTCCTTCCATATGTAATGGAATACAATGCAGACTCTCCTGCTGCTCCAAAATACCTCGATATTGCAAAGGCAATGGGTGTTGACACGACAGGAATGAGTGTAGAAGAAGGTGTTAAAGCAGCTGTAGACGCTGTTCGTAACCTCTCTCTCAGCATTGGTATACCTCAGAAGCTCCATGAGATTGGTGTTCGCCGTGAGGACCTCCACCAACTCTCTATTGATGCTTTCAATGACGTATGCACAGGTGGAAACCCTCGTCCAACATCTATTGAGGACATAGAGGTCCTTTACAACAATGCTTACTAAAAATTGAACTACTCCTTCAAAATAAGTGAAGTCACTTTGCTCAGGAGTGTGTTCAATTCGACATAGCTCCCCTCTTGTTTGGAGATTATGTCCATTAAACAAACAAGAAAATAATAATTAAAATACCGTCATTCCGGCTTCAGAAAATACACCCTCTGGAGCTGGAATGATTTTTGAAACAGTATGAACAGACAGCTTTTTGCTCTTCGTATTCTCTTCTCTATACTTGCATGTTTTCAGTTTTCATTGTCATATGCTGACAGTAGGGGAGTTTCTTTGCAGAAGGAAAAAGACATCGTTATTCTGCATGAGAATGATGTGCATTGCAATATAGACAAATACCCTCGTTTGACTGGACTGCGAGATTCTCTTTCTGCATTCTCCCATGTTCTTATTGTCTCCAGTGGCGACTTCCTGCAAGGAGGAACAGCAGGTGCAATTTCTGGTGGTCAGTATATCTCAGATATTATGAAGTCTGTAGGTTACGATGCCGTTACGCTTGGAAATCACGAGTTTGACTTTGGTACGGAGAAGATGAAGGACCTGCTTACAGCTGCTGAACTCCCTATCACAGATTGCAATCTCTATGACTGTGAGACGGGGAAGAGGGTATATGCTCCTTATATCTTGAAAGACTGTGGCAGTAGGCGACTCGCTTTCGTAGGTGTGACGACCCCTTCTACTTTGGAAACAGAGTCGTATGCATTCTATGACGAGAAAGGCGTTCAGAAGTATCATCTATGCAAAGACAGCTTATATACTGTTGTGCAGCGGAATGTGAATGATGCCAGAAAAGCAGGAGCCAACTATGTTGTTGTTCTTGCTCATCTTGGTGAATCTCCTGATACTATCAACGGTTTCTCTCATGGTCTTCTTGCTGCTACAAATGGAATTGACCTTCTTCTTGATGGACATTCACATTCTGTTGTTACGAATACTTCTGTGAAGAATAAAGATGGAAAACAGGTACCTATTGCCCAGACTGGTTCACTGTTTGCAAACATTGGAGTGGCAAGAATAAGCCCATCTGGTGAAATCATAACCTCTCTATTCAATGACAGCATACCTCTTACGCCAGGCATGAGGACAAAAGCAGTTGTTGATAGTATCAACGCTCTCATGTCAGAAACGGTCAATGAAGTTATTTGCTATAGTCCTTTCCCTCTGAGAATTCTTGACGATACAGATAGACAGTTGGTTAGGCTTTGCGAGACTCCTGTAGGGAATCTTGTTACCGACGCATATAGAACACTCACTGGCGCAGAGATTGCCATGAGCAACGGAGGAGGTATGAGAACAGATATCCCCGCAGGCAATATCACGTTTGGAAATATTCTTTCCCTCCTTCCTTATGAGAACTACGTGTGTGTTGTAGAGGTGTCAGGTGCCTTGCTCCTTGAAACTCTTGAGGCGTGTTGCAGTGGACTACCTTATGAGAGTGGTGACTTTCCACAGGTTTCTGGAATACGTTTCACAATTGATCTCTCTTCTTCTCCTCGCATAAAGAATCTCATGGTCTATGACTCTCAAGCACAGGATTACCTTCCTGTGGACCTTGAGCGCAAGTATGGTCTTGCTACGATCAATTACTGCATAACGGGAGGTGGTTTCAAGAATAAGTTACGAAACTGTAAGATTCTGAAAGACAATCTCTTCCTTTACAGTTATGGATTAAGGGAATATCTAAAGAACAATATCGGTGGTAAAATCCCAGATTTTTATTCTAAGCCGCAGAATAGAATACAAATAATTAAGTAATTCTGCACATATACTTATAAATTTATTTTTCAGAACTATAGATTAGAACAATGTTACAAGGAATTTATACTATTCTGCTCCTTTTAGGCTCTAATGTCTTTATGACCCTTGCATGGTACGGACATTTAAAGCTGCAGCAAATGAATATCTCTACATCATGGCCGTTGATAGGGGTAATTGTGTTCTCATGGGGAATAGCGTTCTTTGAGTATACGCTGATGGTGCCCGCAAACAAAATAGGCTTTATCGGAAATGGAGGACCATACACACTCATTCAACTCAAGGTGATACAGGAGGTTATCTCTCTTGTGGTATTTACTCTCATTGCCGGTGTGCTCTTTCAAGGACAGCAGCTCCATTGGAATCATGCTGTTGCCTTCCTTTGTCTTATCTGTGCCGTTTACTTCGCTTTTATGGAGACATAAGTTCTCTCTCTTTCAACTTTTTTTGAGTGTTGAAAGAGAGAGATTTTTTTTATCACAAGACCATTCTTTCTACCCTAAACAATCTGATTGTTTTGTTTTGTGAATTTTTGTTACAAAAGAAAAACAAAAACATTGCAAAGTGTTATAAATGACTTTGTTTTTCTAACGTTCCTTCTATATTATAATAAGGTGGAATAGCGATAGCTATTGGTGTAAATCAAAAATACTCACTAAAATATTTACTAATGGGGAAATTTTCTTGCAATGAAGAAATTTCTTCCATAACTTTGCACTCGGAAAATTAAGAAAAGGGCGCCCCTTCCGAGCACCGCTAAGATATCTTCAATAAAAAAACACTATACGTATAGAAAGGTCTGTGAAGACCAGATTCAACATTTTAAGTAACAGCCATACTTCTTCTGTTCGAAACAAGTCGATATCTCTTCGTCTTGACAGAACGAAGGTGGCAGAAAAGGATAACACATTAAAAAAGAAAGGAAACATTATGAAAAAGATTGTTTTAACAGTAGTAACACTGTTGTCTTTATCAATGACAGCAACAGCGACAGAGAATCGCTCAGAGTATTTGGCAATGGATGTAAACATGAACAGTTTGGCAAGAACTCTTTCTCTTACTGTAGATCAGAAGAGGGAGGTAGAGGACATTCATAACAATTTCTGTTCAGAGATGCGTAAGGCAGAAGTGGCAGACGATGCTGAGCGCATGACTCTTGCTCGTGAGGCTCTTAAAAAAGACATCAAGAAGCTCTCTGGTGTTCTTGATCGCGACCAGATGCGTATGTATCTTCGCCTTTTGAACATCACCTTTGTGAATCGTGGTGTAAATTTCTCTGAATAAGAAATACCCATAAGAAAATTACGAGTAGGCTTTCACTTTCGGAAGTCTGCTCTTTTTTTTAGATACGCTCAAGAAGGTTCTCTTCATCAGTCAGTGCTGGTTGTGGCGTTACCACTTGTGTTTGAAAATTCTCAAATAATGCAATATGCAAATTATGAGTACATCAACTTATAAAAAAGGTGTATCAAACGAATGGTTTGATACACCTTATATAATATGTTTCTATTTTTCAAGAAACGGGGTAGGGATTACTTTCCCTTCTCCATCTGTGCCTTCAACTGTGCAAGTGCGTCGAGGTCACCGAGTGTTGTTGCAGCAGCAACGTTCTGGATAGCTGGAGTCTCCTCCTTCTTCTGACGTGCTGGACGTGCGTTACGCTTCTTTGACTCCTCACCAGCAGCCTCCTCGAATGTGCGTGAGTGGCTGAGGATGATGCGCTTAGCCTCCTTAACGAACTCGATTACCTTGAACTCGAGCTCCTCGCCAGCTACAGCCTGTGAGCCGTCCTGCTTAACAAGGTGCTTAGGAGTTGCGAAGCCTTCGCCACCCTCGTTGAGAGCAATCACTGCACCCTTGTCCATCATCTCAGAAATCTTTCCTGTGTGAACAGAACCTGGAGTGTAGATTGTCTCGTAGGTATCCCAAGGATTGTCCTCAAGCTGCTTGTGACCGAGAGAGAGACGACGGTTCTTCTTGTCGATTTCAAGAACAACGACCTCGATCTCTGCACCTACCTGTGTGAACTCTGATGGGTGCTTAACCTTCTTTGTCCAAGAGAGGTCAGAGATGTGGATAAGTCCGTCAACACCCTCTTCGAGCTCTACGAAGACTCCGAAGTTAGTGAAGTTGCGAACACGTGCTGTGTGCTTTGAACCAACCTGATACTTAGTCTCGATAGTCTCCCATGGGTCTTCCTTGAGCTGCTTGATGCCGAGTGACATCTTGCGCTCGTCACGGTCGAGAGTGAGGATAACAGCCTCAATCTCATCGCCTACGTGCATGAAGTCCTGAGCAGAACGGAGGTGCTGGCTCCAAGACATCTCGCTAACGTGGATGAGACCTTCAACGCCAGGAGCGATTTCTACGAATGCTCCGTAGTCAGCGATAACAACTACCTTACCCTTGATATGGTCGCCTACCTTAAGGTTTGCATCGAGGGCATCCCATGGGTGTGGAGTGAGCTGCTTGAGACCGAGAGCGATGCGCTTCTTCTCGTTGTCGAAGTCAAGGATAACAACATTGATCTTCTGGTCGAGTTCAACAACCTCGTGTGGGTTGCTTACGCGGCCCCAAGAAAGGTCTGTGATATGGATGAGTCCGTCTACGCCACCGAGGTCAACGAATACACCGTAAGAAGTGATGTTCTTAACAGTACCCTCGAGAACCTGACCCTTTTCGAGCTTAGAGATAATCTCCTTCTTCTGCTGCTCGAGTTCAGCCTCGATGAGAGCCTTGTGAGAAACAACCACGTTCTTGAACTCCTGATTGATCTTGATGACTTTGAACTCCATTGTCTTTCCAACGAATACGTCGTAGTCGCGGATAGGATGTACATCAATCTGTGATCCTGGGAGGAATGCCTCGATGCCGAATACGTCAACGATCATACCGCCCTTAGTACGGCACTTAACGTAGCCCTGTACAACCTCTTCGTTATCGAGAGCTGCATTAACGCGATCCCAAGACTTAGAGAGGCGTGCCTTCTTGTGGGAGAGGATGAGCTGTCCCTTCTTGTCCTCCTGATTCTCAACGTATACTTCTACTACGTCTCCAACCTTGAGGTCTGGATTGTAACGGAATTCAGAAGCTGGGATGATACCATCGCTCTTGTATCCGATGTTTACGATAACCTCTTTCTTATCAACAGAGATTACTGTACCGTCAACAACCTGATGTTCTGAAACTTTGTTTAGGGTTTCGTTGTAAGCCTTCTCGAGGTCTTCCTTGCTGACGTTTACGCTGCTGCCGAGTTCGAATTCTTCCCAATTGAAGTCGTCGAGTGGCTGCACATTTTTAAAGTTAGACATGTTTAATTAAAATGATTTTTTAAAAGATTATTACTTGGACTTTTGCTCCTGCCTCAGAGTTTCATTGCTTCTGAGCGGGCACAGTTTCCCTAACGGGGTGCAAAGTTACTGCTTTTATTCTAATTATTAATAAGTTATAGGGAGAAAAATGTGTGTGTTAATTATAATTAACTAAAAAAAGTAGGTATGCATAATTATTAATATAATCCTTGCACACCTACTTAATGATTTTTCAAAGAATTTGAAGTTAATTATCAAACAGTCTCCTTGATTATTCTATTTCTTCAAAGTCTACGTATTCACCTTCGTTTTTGTCGACATTACTTGTGCGTTGTTTTGGCTGCCCAGAGATAGTCTGGTTGGACGGTTTTGCATTGTTGTCGCCCCCAAATGGTGATTTTCTGTTTCCTCTATTCTGAAAATCCCTTTGCTGGTTGTAGAAGAAGTTTTGATGGAAGGTGTTATTGTTTGGTTTCTTCCCGAAGAGCATTCGGAAGATGTTCCAGAATCTGCTTACTATCACCAGTACGAAAAGCAGCACAAATATTATGAAGAAGAATATTATTCCTAAAATTATTGTGAAGAATCCCATCTCTTTTCTTTCAAACGTTTAGTTTTATCTGTTTCTCGTGAAAAAGGTTTAGTGAGTCTTTTTTCTAAACACGAGAACAGAGACAATGACATACATTATTATAATAACAGCTATTGCTGCAATTTTTGCAATAATAATAGCAGCGGCACTAAATACCAAGAAACTGTATTTTATTACGTTCTCAGAATTGTCTATTCCCCAATGTTTGAATTTCAGTGCGAACATAGGAATCTCGCTGATGAGAAGCCAGGAGAATAGCAACATGAGGACTGTAAGGATAAGGACCGAATATGCAGAGGCTCCGAGGTATCCTTGATAGGCAACTGTTACAGAACCCCAAAAGAGTGCGTTTGCTGGAGTAGGCATTCCGATGAATCCGAGTGCCTGACGTTCGTCAAGGTTGAACTTTGCGAGTCTTAATGCAGAGAATGCTGCCATTATGAACGCTGTATAAGGCAACAGACAACGGAATTGTTCAAGGAATGCTGGATAGTCTACGGTCTTCATTGTGAAGAAAAGCATTGTTGATGGAGCTACTCCGAAAGTCACAACATCTGCAAGTGAGTCAAGTTCCTTCCCGATTGGTGATGATACGATCAGCAGTCTTGCAGACATTCCGTCGAAGAAGTCAAAGGCTGCTCCGATAACAATCCACAGGAGTGCTGTTTCCAATTGTCCTTGGAAAGCGAAAGATGTTGCTATGCACCCTGAGATGAGGTTGCAGGAGGTGATGGTGTTAGGAATATGTTTTTTCACTTTTCAATACGATTTTTTATTCAGAAAGACTGTTTCCCTAAAAAATCTAAAGGGGAACAGTCTTTTCTATAGAGTGTGGTATTCAATATTCTTTTTTTTCTGCCAGCAGGGGTTTAAGGAAAATGAATTCCTCAAAGGTGGAATGCTGATCTTTTCTTTTAGGAAGGCTTCTAATATTCAGCTGGTTTCAACTTTCCTATGACAGTCAAGTCGCCAGTTGTTGCCTGTCCCATCTTTACGCAGATTTCAGTTCCAAGTGGTAGGAAGAGATCTACTCTTGACCCGAACTTTATGAAACCGAGATGCTCATCGATATAGCAGTCGTCGTTTGTCTTTGCATAAGTAACAATACGCCTTGCCATTGCTCCTGCAATCTGTCTGCAGAGAACTGTTTGCCCGTTTGTTGCCTTTATGAGTATATCTGCATGTTCGTTTTCTGCCGCAGCCTTCGGAAGCCACGCTTTGTGGAAGTTCCCGTTGAAATGCTCTGCTTTCAGTACCTGTCCATCAACCGGGAACCAGTTTGCATGTACATTGAAAAGCGACATGAATATGCTCACCATGATTCTCTTCTCGTGGAAATATTCCGTTTCCTCCACTTCCTCGATAACCACAATCCTCCCGTCTGCTGGAGCAACGACAATGTTCTCTGTTTCTTCCGATGGGAATTTTCTTATCGGGCATCGGAAGAAGTTCAGTACAACTGCCCACACTGTACCAAAGATTGCGGCAAAAATCCAGAAGGATATCCGTGAACTATCCACCTGCCACAGTACGACTGCTATGGCAATGATTGCGAAGGCACTGTACACGAGAGTGTCGGTGCCCTCATGGTGTATTCTGATTTTCTTTATTCTTTTGAGCTTTTGTATTCTTTCTCCCATTTAAGGTTTGTTCTTGTTAGGTTGACGATATGTTTTTATCTGGTCTTGAAAGCCTTCATTCGCCTTCTCGTCAAATGAAAATATTTGGCAAGGGAAATGGGGTTTTGAGGATGCCAGTTATATGCGAACATTAATGTATTAATTCTGTTCACAATAAATATCAGTTGCAAAGATACAACATTATTTCCAAATACTGCAAAGATATGCGATTTTTTTTAGAAAAAGTGCATTTTTTCGTTTATTTTGCAGTTCTTTGTTGCCCAAAAGAAAATAATTATGTAATTTTGTGACGAATTACTGACTATATTAGAAATGGAAGATTTTATACATATCCACGTACATACTTATTATTCTATTCTCGACGGAATGTCGCCTATCAAGAAACTTGTTGACAAGGCCGTTGGGAATGGAATGCGAGGCATGGCGGTCACTGACCACGGTGACATGTTCGGCATAAAGGAATTTTTTGATTATTGCAATAGTGTGAACGGAAAGCGGAAGAAGGAAGGTCTGGAACCTTTCAAGCCGATTTTCGGTTGCGAGATGTATGTTGCGCGCCGAGGGAAGGAGAAGAAGGAAGCAGGTACTGGCGACCGTGGCGGTTGGCACCTCATTGTTCTTGCTAAGAATATGCAAGGCTATAGGAATCTTATAAACCTCGTCTCGCGTTCATGGGTGGACGGTTTCTATGGTAGACCGCGTACCGACCATGCCGATTTGGAGAAATACCATGAGGGTTTGATTGTCTGCTCTGCATGTATAGCAGGAGAGATTCCATCGAAGATTCTCAACGGAGATTTGGAAGGAGCTCGCAAATCGTTGGAGTGGTATAAAGGTCTTTGGGGAGATGACTTCTATCTTGAACTACAGCGACATGAGGTAAAGAACCCCACTCAGCGTGCCAATCGTGAAACGTTCCCACTGCAGCAGCGTGCCAACCGAGAGCTTATAAATCTCTCTAAGGAATATGGCGTGAAGCTTATCTGCAGCAACGATAGTCATTTTGTTGACGAGGAGAATGCAGAGGCACACGATCATCTCCTTTGTCTCTCTACTGGTAAAGACCTTGATGACCCTACCCGCATGCTCTATAGCAAACAGGAATGGTTTAAGACTCGAGAGGAGATGAATGAGGTGTTCTCTGATATTCCAGAAGCTCTGTCTAACACACTTGAGATTCTCGATAAGGTGGAATTCTACGATATTGAGAGTGACCCTATCATGCCATTCTTCCCTATTCCAGCTGAATTTGGAACAGAAGAACAATGGCGAAAGACTTTCTCTGAGGAAGACCTTTTCAAGGAATTTACCTCAGATGAGTTTTTTAAGAATCCGCTTTCAGAAGAAGATGGTGGAAAGAAAATCAAGAAACTTGGTGGTTTCGAGAAACTATACCGAATAAAGTTTGAGGCAGACTATCTTGGAAAGCTTGCCTATGAAGGCGCATCGAGACTTTATGGCAATGGCTACGAGAAGATTCCTGACGGTAAGGCGCTGCAGCCTGATGAACTTTCTGCGTGGGCAGAAGCCCATGGCATTGGCAAAGAGGTTGACGAGCGTATTCGCTTTGAGCTGCATATCATGAAGACGATGGGATTCCCTGGTTACTTCCTTATCGTCTCCGACTTTATCAACTCTGCTCGTGAGGAACTTGGTGTTTGGGTGGGACCTGGTAGAGGTTCTGCTGCTGGCTCTGTGGTTGCTTATTGCCTTGGAATCACGAAGATAGACCCTCTGAAGTACGACCTCCTTTTCGAGAGATTCCTGAATCCTGACCGTATCTCCCTCCCCGATATCGATACTGACTTTGACGATGATGGACGAGGAAAGGTGTTGCGATGGGTAATGGACAAATACGGTCATGAGAACTGTGCGCATATCATCACCTACGGAACCATGGCAACGAAAAACTCTATCAAGGACGTGGCACGTGTAGAGAAACTCCCTCTTAACACAACCAACGCACTCTGCAAGGCCATTCCCGACCGCCTTCCAGACGGTCTGAAGATGAACCTTACGAATGCCATAAAATGTGTTAGAGAACTTCAGGAGGCAGAGGTTTCAGAGGATATGCGTGAGCGAAACACCATAAAATATGCAAAGATGTTGGAGGGCACTGTAAGGAATACAGGTATTCACGCTTGCGGCTTTATTATCTGTCGAGACCCTATCTCAGATCATGTACCCGTCTCCACCGCCGACGACCCTGACTTCCCTGAAGTAAAGACTGCCGTCACCCAGTACGATGGGCATGTCATAGAATCTACAGGCTTGATAAAGATGGACTTCCTTGGTCTAAAGACGCTTTCTGAGCAGAAAGAGGCTGTGAAGAATATCAAGTTGAGTCGTGGAATAGATATAGACCTCGACAACATCCCTATTGACGATCCCGTTACTTATAAACTCTACCAAGAGGGGCGCACAATCGGTACTTTCCAGTTTGAGTCTCCAGGAATGCAGAAATATCTCCGAGAGCTTCATCCTACAGTTTTTGAGGACCTTATAGCGATGAATGCCCTGTATCGCCCAGGTCCGATGGATTATATTCCTTCTTTTATTGCCAGAAAGAACGGTAAGGAGGAGATAAAATACGATATTGCTTGTACAGAGAAATACCTCAAGGATACCTATGGCATTACAGTCTATCAGGAGCAGGTGATGCTCATGTCTCGCCAGCTTGCTAATTTTACCCGTGGCGAGAGTGACGCACTGCGTAAGGCGATGGGAAAGAAGAAGAAAGACATCGTAGATAAAATGAAGCCGATGTTTATTGAGGGCGGAAAGAAAAACGGTCACGACCCACAGGTGCTGGAGAAAATCTGGGCCGACTGGGAAAAATTCGCTTCCTATGCCTTCAATAAGTCGCATGCTGCTTGTTATTCTTGGGTGGCATACCAGACGGCATACCTCAAGGCAAACTACCCACCAGAATTCATGGCAGCCATCATGACACGCCGACGATCTGATATCAAGGAGATTACGAAATTGATGGATGAGTGTAAGGCACTTGGAATCCCTACCAAGGGTCCAGATGTCAACGAATCGTTCGTGGACTTCGGCGTAAACAAAAAGGGTGAGATACGCTTCGGACTGGCAGCCATAAAAGGAATGGGTGATCAGGCTGCATTAGCCATTATTGAAGAACGACAGAAGAACGGTCCATTTAAAACAATTTATGACCTTTTAGAGCGTGTCAGCTTCTCTGTTTTGAACCGCCGATGCTATGAGGCGCTCGCCTTGAGTGGTGCGCTGGATTGCTTTGGAATCATGCGTGAGCAGTATTTCGTAAAAGATAGCAAGGGCTCTACGTTCCTGGAAGTCCTTTTACGCTACGGACAGCTCTACCAGCAGGAAAAACAGAATGCAAGAGAATCACTCTTTGGTGATGCCTTCGACTGCATAGAGATTGCAAAGCCACAGCCGCCAAAGGCAGAGGAATGGAGTGCTATAGAGCGTCTGAACCGTGAGCGTGACCTTGTTGGCATTTATCTTTCTGCCCATCCTCTTGACGAATACCGTGTTGTGCTCGACAACCTCTGCAATGCCCATCCTCATAACCTCGGAAGAGAGGGAAATCGTGAGGAGTTGGCACAGTTGGAGACTATTCGTGTGGGAGGAATAGTAACGAATGTGCGCACTGGCTACCAGAAGAATGGCAATCTCTGTGGCTTTGTCACCATTGAAGATTTTGAGTCTTCTGGTGAGATTGCGTTCTTTGGTGAGAGTTGGGGACAGTGGTCGGGGCGTATGGTTGTTGGCAGTTCTATTTTTATAACACTTCGATGCTACAAGAAATTCGCCAATTCAAACTATTACAATCTCGATATCACTGACGTGCAGTTCCTTGGGACGGTGAAAGACAATAATATCCATAAGATATCCATCACGATTCCGTCTGAAGAACTATACGATTCGGCGGGGGCAGAAGGTGAGGGAAGTTATGAGGCGAACAACAGCGCCGAAGATTTGAACACTCTGATATCCTCAAAGCGTGGACCTACAGAATTATATATTAATATCGTAGATTCAGAAACGGGTAAGATTCTTTCGCTGAAGTCTCGTGAGACGATCACGGTAACTAACGAGTTGGTTATGTATATCAACCAAAAGGACCGGTGGGAGTATTCAATAAATTAATGAAATTCCCTTGCTCTGCGCCTTTTTTGTCGTAATCAAAATGCAAATATCGAAAAAAGATGAAAATTATCTGGATTTCTTTGGTTAGTTGAATCTTTTTCAGTACTTTTGCAGAAGACATCTATCTGCTGATGTTGCAATGACTTTTTGGAACTTGTTCTTGAAAGCCGATTTGCACTACTGCCAGCAGGAATTATTAACATAAAAAAACAAAAACAACAAAAGCTATGGAAGTAAAGATAACTCCTGAGAACTATGAGTCTCTGAAGAATGGCGCACTGCCTCTCGTGATAGATTTTTGGGCTACATGGTGTGGTCCTTGCCGTATGATTGCCCCTATCGTTGCTCAGCTCGCTGAGGAATACGATGGAAAGGTTGTTATTGGCAAGTGTGACGTTGAGGAATGTGAGGATATCGCTGTTGATCTCGGCATACGCAATGTTCCGACTCTTCTCTTCTTCAAGGGTGGAGAGATTGTAGACAAGATGGTTGGTGCCGCTAACAAGGCGAAGATTCAGGAAAAAATCGAGGGTCTGCTATAATAGTGTGCCCTAAAAGAGATAAAAAGGTGGGTATAGCATGGTTTGCTTCCCACCTTTTGTCTTTTTTGAGTACGTTTTTCTTTTTGTGCATGTTCTTCTTGTTCTGAAGGCAGACAAAATATTCCTTGAGGAGGAGCGAAGTGCTGTCTGACTCAAAAAATATTAACATTACCTATGAAACCTATTATTACGCATTTTACAGATACCGACCTCTATAAACTGACGATGTGCTGCGCCATTGTCAACTGCTATCCGCGTGCAATGGTGCGCTACAGCTTTGTAGACAGAAATAACACCGTTTACCCTGAGGGTTTCGGAAAACTCGTGGAAGAACAGGTGGCTTATCTTGAAGACCTTCGTTTCACGGAAGAAGAGGAGGCATTCATGAGAGAGAAATGCTATTATATCCCTACTTGGTTCTATACCTACCTCCATGGCTTCCGCTTCCGAAAGGAATGGGTGAAGGTTTTTCAAGATGAGGCTGGGCATTTGAGCATAAACATAGAAGGTTATTGGCACGATACCGTACTTCTTGAGGTTATGCTCCTTTCTATTGTCTCTGAACTTCATCATACCTTGACGGGAGAATTAGAGAAGATTGATCTTGAGGAATATTACAATCTTTCCTATGAAAAGGCTCGTCGCATGCTCAGTGCTGGACTTATCGTCTCTGAGTTTGGTACTCGCCGCCGCTTCTCCCTTGATGTCGAGGAGCAGGCTGTTCGTGCCTTTATTGCTGCCGACCGTGATTTACGGAAGGAACTTGGCGATGCTTATAAAGGCAGCTTCCCTGGCACTTCAAATGTGTGGTTAGCATATAAATATGGTGTGTTGCCGATTGGTACAATGGCTCATGAGTTTATCTCTGCTATTGCCGGAATGTATGGTCCGCAGGAGGCAAACCATATTGCTATGGACATGTGGCAGAAGACTTTTATCGGCTCGTTGGGAATATTCCTTTACGATACATATGGTTTCAATGCCTTCTCTGCTAATTTCTCAGAGCATTTCGCAAGAGTCTTTGCTGGATTGCGTGTAGACAGTGGAGATAATCTTGAGCAGTTAGAGAAAATCTGCAATAAATACCGAGAACTTGGTCTTGACCCTTCCACAAAGCAGGTGGTGTTCTCAAACGCACTGTCAGAAGAGGCTGCTATTTCTCTCCACAAGGCTGTTAACGGTCGTGTTCACGACAGTTACGGAATTGGTACGTCAATATCTGCAGACGGTGCTCGCTGGGGAATTCTTCCGAGCAATATTGTCATCAAACTCCTTGGTGTTAAGATGACAGAGAAGCGAGAGTGGAACAAGACTTGCAAGATGTCTGAGGATTTCGGTAAGGTCACTGGCGACGAAGATGTCATCAGTGTGTTCAATTATCTTTTGCATAGATAATGTGTGTGTAAGGGTAGTGCCGGAGTTCTTTGGTTGTTCACTCCAAAGTTGTTGATTGTTCATAGAAAAGTCGGTGAAGGTTCGCTTCTGTAAAAGAAACAATGTGAACCTTCACCGACTTCGTTATGTAGGAATAAACCCCAATATTAACAAAACTGATTATTAATTATGAACGAGAGTACCTATATCCTCTCCATCAATCACACGCTTTAGATTTCCAAGGACATCCATGTTGAAGACATAGATAGGCAGGTTGTTCTGCATGCACATCGCAGTGGCTGTTATATCCATAACCTTCAGTCCCTTGGCAATAACATCCTGATAAGTGATATCGTTAAACTTTGTTGCTGTAGGGTCTTTCTCAGGGTCGGCAGTGTAGATGCCGTCAACACGAGTTCCCTTCAACATAACGTCAGCCTCAATCTCTATTCCGCGGAGTGAAGAGCCGGTATCTGTTGTAAAGTACGGAGAGCCCGTTCCTGCAGACATAATCACCACCTCCCCATTCTCCATTGCTTCTATGGCACGCCATTTAGAATAGAATTCACCAATAGGTTCCATACGAATTGCGGTAAGCACACGGTTCTTCTGACCGATTGCTCCAAGAGCAGAAGACAGTGCGAGAGAGTTTATAACTGTAGCGCACATGCCCATCTGGTCGCCTTTCACACGGTCAAAACCCTTTCCTGCTCCAGAGAGCCCGCGGAAGATATTTCCTCCACCAATGACAATGCCTATCTGTACTCCCATGTCGGCAATCTCCTTTATTTGACGCGCATAGTCGTTAAGGCGTTCTACGTTTATTCCCTGCTTCTGTTCTCCTGCGAGACTTTCTCCGGAGAGTTTCAATAGTATTCTTTTGAATCTTGCCATGTTTTATTCTTAATATGTCTTTTTTCTATTGCTTTTTAAAATTGTCCTTTAGTACGAAATTGTCCTTTAGTTTGAAAATTTTTTATACATCAACATTCTTTCCCTTTATCAGGAACTTCACCTGCTTAAAGGCATAGCTTCTGAGCATACCGTCCTCGTCTTTCAGAACCAGACGCCCTGAAGGTTCAATAGTCACGATGCGTGCAAGGAAGTCTCCATTCTCATCTCTATATGCGTGATAGCCATGCTTTCTGTATAGAGAATGTAGATAGTCGAGTGCGATATGGTCGTACTCGTGGAGCTCGAGGAGATGGAGATAGTGGCAGAAGTCGTCCATGATGCTATGTAGGAGTTCCTCACGGTCAATTTCGCGATGTGTGATCTGATAGAGCGAGATTGGATTCTTTGTAAGGTTCTCGAACTCCCTTTGGTTGACATCAAGACCAACACCAAGAATACAATCCTTTATTCCCGACCCAGAGAGTGAGCATTCAATGAGTATTCCGCCAAGCTTATGGTCGTGCCAATAGATATCGTTCGGCCATTTGATACATACATCACCGATGTACATGCGCAGGGCATCACGAATAGCGAGTGCCATGGCTTGTGAAAGCAGGAACTGCCTGCTCACTGGCACGAAGGTAGGGTGGCAGAGTATGCTGAACAGCAGGTTGTCTCCATGGTTGCTTTCCCATGTGTTCTTTCCCTGTCCCTTTCCTGCAGTCTGAAATTCTGCAGTCACTACTGTTATACCGTCTTTTGCCTCTTCCTCCTCACGTGCATACTGTCGTAGGTATGCGTTTGTAGAGTCCACTTCCAGTAGATGTATGTATTTAATCTTGTTCATGGCGTCTAAGTTAATTAGTTCTTGTGATATGATTATTGTTGTCTGGAATTAATTCCAAAGCATTTAGAATTCCACTGTTCTCGTACCGTCACCGTTTTCGGTGATTACAACTCGCATGGTGTCTTCTGGAAGAATATCTTCTATTAGTTCCGGCCATTCCATAAGGCAGAGGTCTCCACTATATATGTATTCTTCATAGCCCATATCGTATACCTCTTCCAACTTTTTTATTCTGTAGAAGTCGAAATGGAATATCGGGTTGCCTTCCCCGTCTGTATATTCATTTACGATGGCGAAAGTAGGAGAGGTGATGACATCCTCCACGCCTAATTCCTCACAGAGTGCCTTTACGAATGTTGTCTTTCCCGCTCCCATTGAGCCGTAGAAAGCCAATACTTTGTGGTCTCCGATATATGAGATAAATTTACGTGCTGTTTCACGTATGGTGTCTATATTCTCTATGGTGAGTTTCATGTCCTAATTTCTGTTTTCATTTCATCAAATGCAAAGATAGTTTTTTTTTTAGAAAAATCCAATTATTTCCTAATTTTTTTTCGCTTTCAATGCAAAAAAACGTGTTTTTCATATAAAAAAGCTCATCTCAATGCTTTTTATTCTATCATTTCAATACTAAAACGTCATTTTGTCTTGCTTGAATGAAAAGATATTTGTAACTTTGCATGGTGTAAAGAAAATTGTGATGAAAATAAAGAAAGAATCAAATATGGCTACTACCGAAGAGCAGGAGAAGGAAGAAACGACAGGCATGGAAAGTCTTAAGAAACTCCTTGCGAAAGGTATGGTGAAGAAGATTGCAGAACACTCAGGCAGTCTCTATCGCCTTACGGGCACTGTGGTCAGTGGCAACCATATTGGAAAGAAGATAGGGTTTCCAACCGCCAACCTTCAGCTTGCCGATTCTTCACAGCCTGTTCCTGCTAATGGTGTCTATGCCACTTTTGTTTATGTTGGCAACGAGACAACAGCCTGGAAGGCTATGACAAATATCGGTACGCGCCCTACTTTTTCTGGCTTAGTGGTGACTATTGAGACGCATATCTTCGACTTTGATGAGGATATCTACGGCGAACGCTTGACAGTCAGTTTCCTTGACCGTGTGCGTGATGAGAAATGTTTTAGTGATGTCTCCGACCTTATTGCTCAGTTACAGAAAGATTCGGAGGTGTGCCTTAAACTTCTTTCCAAAGTCTCCTTTCCTTAGTTTTTATTCCTAAGTCTCCTCTTGTCTTCCTTTTCTGACCTCTCTTTTCGCCCGTTTTTTCAGTGGTTATAATGAAAAAAGACTCTCTTTCATAAGAAAAGTCAGAAAAGATTTGGTTTATATAATATAAATATGTATCTTTGCAGAAAACATCTGTGTTTTTTTCAGAAAGACAAAGCATAAATACCTTAAAAAAGAAAAAACATGGCAATAGTAAAACCATTCAAGGGCATTCGCCCTCCAAAGAACCTCGTTGAGCGAGTAGAATCTCGCCCGTATGATGTGCTTGACTCAGAAGAAGCTCGTGCCGAAGCTGGCGACAATGAAATGTCGCTCTATCACATCATCAAGCCAGAGATAAACTTCGAGCCAGGAACCTCAGAATACGACCCTCGTGTTTATGAGGAGGCCGCCCGCCAGTTCCAGAAGTTCCAAGATAACGGCTGGCTTCTCCAAGATGAGAAGGAACAGTATTACCTCTATGCCCAGACCTCATGCCTTCCCGCCAATGGCAATAAAGAGAAGACACAGTACGGTCTTGTTATTGGTGCTTATCAGGGTGACTATCAAACAGGCGTCATCAAAAAGCATGAGCTTACAAGGCGCGACAAGGAGGAAGACCGCATGAAGCATGTTCGTGTTAACAATGCAAATATCGAACCTGTGTTCTTTGCATATCCAGACAATGCAGTTCTCGACTCTCTGATAAAGAAATATGCCGCGACAGAACCAGAGTACGACTTCATCGCACCTATTGATGGCTTTGGGCATAAACTCTGGGTAATCTCCGACGATGAGGATATAAAGACCATCACTGAAGAGTTCAGAAAAATGCCAGCACTCTATATCGCTGACGGTCATCACCGTAGTGCAGCCGCAGCCCTCGTGGGTACAGAGAAGGCTCAGCAGAATCCTAACCACCGTGGTGACGAGGAGTATAACTTCTTCATGGCAGTGGCATTTCAGGCTTCTCAGCTCACCGTTCTCGACTACAACCGTGTTGTGAAAGATCTTAACGGCAACACCAGTGAGCAGTTCCTTGAGAAACTCGCAGTGAACTTCTCTGTAGAGAAGAAAGGAGCAGAGGAATATCGCCCACAGCATGCCCATGAGTTCTCGCTATATCTTGATGGCGAATGGTATGCACTGAATGCAAAACCAGGAACCTTTAATGAGAACGACCCTATTGGAGTGCTTGACGTAGATATCTCCTCCAGACTTATTTTTCAGGATATTCTGAACCTCGGTGACCTTCGTTCCAGTCAGCGTATAGACTTTGTTGGCGGACTTCGCGGACTTGGTGAGCTAAAGCGCAGAGTGGACTCTGGAGAGATGCGTGCTGCCTTGGCTCTCTATCCTGTTTCTATGAAGCAGATTATGGATATTGCTGATTCTGGAAATATCATGCCTCCAAAGGCAACTTGGTTTGAGCCAAAGCTCCGTTCTGGTCTTGTGATTCACAAGCTCAGCTAAGGAGAGAAATGCCTTTTTATGTGAAAAAGATTATTTCAGTTTTATAAATGCAAGACTTCTATAAAACAATAGCCACGGAGGGCGAGGGATTCTACTCTGAGAAGAGGAGTAAGTTTCTCGCCTTCTCACATCATGTAGAGACCGAACAGCAGGTGAAGGAGATTGTTGCGCAATACAGAAAGAAATTCTATGACGCTCGGCATGTCTGCTATGCTTATATCCTTGGTGTGGAAGGTGTTGGAGATGGTGTGGCATACAGAATGAACGACGATGGTGAGCCGTCATCTACTGCTGGAAAGCCTATCTATGGTCAGCTTGTAAAGGCCGAACTGACAGACACGTTGATAATCGTGGTAAGATACTACGGTGGTGTTAATCTTGGTACCTCTGGTCTTATTGTCGCTTACCGTGAGGCTGCTCTCGATTGCATAAACAACAGTGAGATAGAAGAGCGCACCATAGAGGAGAAGATAGAGTATTCTTTTGCCTATCCTGTGATGAATGATGTTATGAAGATCGTGAAGGATATGCAACCAAGAATTGTTAGTCAGACATTCGACAATACCTGTTCTATTACTCTCGCAATCAAGCAGTCGCTCGCTCCTCAGTTGAGAAAAAGACTCGAGCAGCTTACGTTTAAATAACGAGACTTTCGTTTCTTAATCAGCTACCTTCCTCGTAGTTACTCTCTATGATTTTCCAAATATGGCTCATATGAGGTTTAGCGAGATGGGGTTGTGTGGCAAATATCATGCCCTGCTGTGTTGCTCAAATGATATGATATGTTGCGCAAACGCCCTGCAGCAAATATTGAGCAGACTGATATCGTGCCACCCATTATCCAATTATTTTTGAATAAACAAAAAAATTATCGAATATGTATCCATTGCTTTTCAAACCGAACCTTCACCCAGTTGTTTGGGGAGGAAAACGCCTTACGAAATGGAAGGAACTGTCAGAAAATGAAGCTGGGTTCAGTCCAGACACTCCTATTGGAGAATCGTGGGAAGTGAGTTGTGTGCCTTCCTCTCTCTCAGTTATCTCTAACGGCAGATGGAAGGGTAAGACCCTTGCGGAGATTATTGAGAAATTCCCAGAGGCAACCCTTGGTGCAGGTGTTTTGGAGCGGTATGGCAAGACACTCCCTTTGCTTGTGAAGTTCATAGATGCAGAGAACGACCTTTCTATTCAAGTGCATCCTGACGATGAGATGGCGAAGGCGGAACATGGGAAGAATGGAAAGACAGAGATGTGGTATATCATTGATGCAAAGCCAGGGGCATTTCTATATGCTGGCTTCAAAAGGAAACTGTCTCCTGAAGAGTATCGGAGTATGGTTGCTGATGGCACCATCTGTGATGCCCTTGCTCGCCATGAGGTTCGTAAAGGTGATGTGTTCTATCTCCCCGCTGGGCGAGTACATGCCATCTGCAGCGGGATTCTTCTTGCTGAGGTGCAGCAGTCGAGTGATGTTACATACAGAATCTTCGACTATAATCGTCCTGGTATGGATGGAAAGCCTCGTGAACTGCATACCGATCTTGCCTCTCGTGCTTTAGATTTCGAGGTTCTTGACGAGTATCGTACTGTCTATACAGACGATTCTCAACGTGCAAACCACTGCATCGACTCTCCTTTCTTTAACGTTAGGGTGGTGGAGATAGATGCTCCATTTCATCGCAATCTGCTGAAATATGACTCCTTTATCATAACCATGTGCCTAAAGGGCGACTGCCTTATAAAAATTCGTTCCACTCGGCAAGGTGTAGTGCTTCGAGAGGGATACTCATGCTTTATTCCCGCTTCAATAGCCGATTATGACGTTATTCCCGTAAATGAGTCCACTCGCCTCCTCGATGCTTTTATAGATAATAAAAACCGCTCTATTCTATCTATGGCAACACGGTTCCTGCATTTCTCTGACAGGTAGAAAAGAATTATTTTGCATACCGATTTAAAAAACACCTACATTAAAAAATTGATTTATGAAACAAGAATACGAAGACCGCATACAACGTGCGGTGGATTATTTCAAAGAGGGATACAACTGCTCGCAGGCAGTATTCCTTGCTTTTGCTGACATCTATGGTATTGAAGAAGAAACGGCAAAACGTCTTTCTGCTGGCTTTGGTGGTGGAGTAGGACGTATGAGAATGATGTGTGGCGCTGTTTCTGGAATGGTTATGCTTGCTGGTCTTGAGACTGGTCAGACAGAAGGTGGTGACAGTGCTGGCAAGGCGAACTGCTATCAGGAGGTTCAGTCGATGGTGAACCTTTTCAAGGAGAGGAATGGCTCTGTTATCTGTGCCGAGCTCTTGGCCATGAATGGTTGCAAGGTGGTTACAAATTCCAATATCCCTGATGACCGCAATGCTGAATACTACAAGAAACGTCCTTGTGCTCAGAAGGTTGCGAGTGCAGCACGTATCTTTGCTGAATATCTTGACAAGAAATGAATTTACCTGAGAGTGCGGGTAATTCCTTGAATATTTTTTTTAAGAACGAAGAAGAGAGTCGACACGCTCTCTTTTTTTTTGCTTGTTGTATAGGGTCAAAATATAGAAACAAAAAAAGGTAAGCAAACTGCCTACCTCTTATGAGCGGAAAACGAGACTCGAACTCGCGACCCCAACCTTGGCAAGGTTGTGCTCTACCAACTGAGCTATTTCCGCATTTTTTTCTTTTTGAATGTTATGTGAAGAGGAGGAGACTCGAACTCCCACGTCACGATTGACACTACCCCCTCAAAGTAGCGCGTCTACCAATTCCGCCACCTCTCCAGCA
>CALZTP010000053.1 GCA_945829115.1 uncultured bacterium
CAGTTTGGTCAAAAAATGAGCAAGGAGAACAGACAAGAAGAGCAAATAGTAAGATGGACTGGCGTTATCTTGTTCAAATCATCAACCAAACTTCAGATGAAAACCTTCTGAATGTTGACGTGTCGGAATTATCCATTACAAAGATTCCACTAATATCTCTGCCAGTCTGGTATGATGAAGAGGAACAAATAAAGGATAATCTCCGCAAGGATGGCTATGCAGAATCTGTCAATATGTGGGAAGATAACGAGTATCTTATGGGGGACATTACACCATTATGGAAATCAGTTGATACCGCTATCATAACGCACGAAATGCTATCTAAAAGATACATGAAGATAAACCAATTGTGCAGTGCTCTTCATAAGAGCCGAACTAAAGAATCCGACTACGAGTTTGCTAACTGGTTTAGACTATTCCGGGTCGTATCTGGTCTTGTCAAATTTGGTCATATACCTAATTGCACTTATGACTTTGAAGGCTGCTATTTCTCAAAACGGCCAAGTTCTCCTTGGTGGTTGGAATCACCACAGGTCGAAAGATTGTTGGAAGATTCTGATATGCTGTCCTACATAAAGAATTATGTTTTCCAAAAGGTTAAGGATTATATAAAATCTCCAACGAATCATATTGAACTAATCAAGTCATGGCTTACATTAAAGACTCTGAAAGCTACTTCTGAAGGTTACTTGCTTGATTATTACAGAGACAGAGCTGTGTCTGCATACAAGAAACTTCCAGATAATAATATTATCCCTTCTGATGATTTCTCATGGGGAAATGTTTTGTTAGGTTATTCTTGGAGTTACACTATTTACCCTGCAAGAAATGAATATGACTGGAAAGTCCGGGAATACCTCGACAGCCCGCTCTATCCAATAGCCTTCATTGGTGACTATTACAATAAAGACAAACATCATTTGACAGATGAAGATCGAACATCCATGAATGATTATATTTTTGCTTTGATTGATCATTTCTTAGAATCGTTTGTAAATACTGAAAGTGAATAATAATTGTATTATGGGAAAGAAATGTACAAACGGTTTGAATATAAGTAGGTGTGCAAAATTATTTTTATAATCCTTGCATCGCCTACTGCGCATTATCAGCCAGTGACAACAGTCGAGTAGGAGTCGCTACACTCCTTTATGTCACATACTGATTCTGCATCACCAATCAATACAATCATTATAAAAATAATTTTGCACACCTACTTAGTATGTAATAACAATAGTTGGTAAAAAAATCATTATATAGCTAAGCAGTCTTGCGCTGCAAGCACGAGAGATCTTTGAAAATCTTACTAATTAAAATTCGGTTAGGGTTATACCCACACGTTTTTAAAATTCGCCTTACTATGTAAGAGTTGGTCATAAGCGCCTTAAATGAAGACATGGGATATTGCATACCCATTTCCTTCATTGTGACCTTTGCCACATTGAGAGAAGCGAAAGAAGCATTAAAGGCAAAATCGAGTTTCAACTTGTTGAGAGACAGGCAATGCATAAGCCCTGTTACCCCTTGGCATCGCGATAACAAAACTCTATTTTGAACCTGATTCTGTAATAGGCAAGTACTTCATCGCCCGAAAGCGAGATGTCGTTAGAGAAAAACAGCTTCTTCTTGTAGCGTTTGACAACACTGATATAGAAGTCTGCCATGCTCTTGTTCCTAAGGTCAAGTTCCTTGCCAGTGAGACTCTGGTGAGCCCATAGCATGATGCAGTCATTGGCATCAATGTCAATCAGGCCTATTCCCATAATCTCAAGGACATGGTTCACTGCCTATACGCAACCTGACCAAAAGCGACCGATATGCGGTGTCTTCTTGCCCGACTTACTGATGAAGCTGGGATCTATGGCTATTGCACGTCTGCTCTCCTCACCATAGTAACGTTTGGCAAGTGACACATTAATTTTGAGCCAGTCAATACTCTCCGACTTCTTCTTGACGAAGTTGTTGCGATATGTCTGCTCGTCATGAGAGCCATACCGCTCCATTTAAGTAAAATTTACCTTTATGGGTATAATCATATATAAAATTATGACCTCAATGAGTATTTTCTCAAAACTTTTTATTAACTTTGCAGCCGAGTTCTTGTCTGCAAATGTTATTATATCCGTATATTGGTCGAGTCCTATTTTCATACAACAATGCATGTGTAGTGATTTGCAAAGTTACTGAAAAAAATTCAGTGACTTGACCAAATTTTTACAGTTAAGAATATATAAGAATTTCTTAATATAAATTATTGATTTTGTGCGGCTTAAATATTAAATCAACGTAGTATTGATAAAAAAGTAGAAAAAAAAATGTTCACAGGAATAATAGAAGAAATAGGAACCGTTGTCGCCATGACTCGTGGAGCACGAAGCTTCTCACTCGAGGTAAGGGCACAGAAGGTTTTAGAGGATACAAGAATAGGAGATAGCATCTCCACAAATGGGGTCTGCCTAACTGTCACAGAACTTTCTGACAGTAGCTTCAAGGCTGACGTAATGCCAGAGACAGTCGCAAGAACTGCACTTCAAGAACTGACGGCAGGAAGCCTTGTAAACCTCGAAAGGGCACTCTCTCTGCAGACACGACTGGGGGGACATCTCGTAACAGGACATATCGACGGCACGGGGAGAATATCTCAACGAAGAAACGACGATAACGCTCTATGGTTAACAATCGAATGCGCTCCTTCTCTGCTCCGGCATATCGTGGAGAAAGGGAGCATAACCATTCAGGGTGTTTCTCTCACTGTTGCTCGGGTAGACGAAAGTTCTTTTGCCGTCTCCCTAATCCCTCACACTCAGTCTGTTACCACTCTTCACAGCTTGCGCATAGGCAGTCTTGTGAACCTTGAAACAGACATCATTGCAAAATACGTTGAGAAAATGTTAGGGAAGAACTCTTCGGAAGGAATCATGAACACACTTGCAAAGGCAGGATTCTTTTAATCTGCAACACGAGCTTTTTTAAGAAACAGACATCAGAAAAAAACAGAAAAAACAGAACGAAAAAAGAAATAATGGAAAAAGAGTTTAATACAATAGAAGAAGCCATCGAGGCTATTAGAAACGGGAAATGCATACTCGTAACAGACGACCCTGACCGTGAGAACGAGGGCGACCTTATCTGTGCTGCTGAGTTCGCAACAACAGAAAATGTGAACTTCATGGCGTCAGAAGCAAAGGGACTAATCTGCATGCCTATGACAAGGGAACTGTGCGAGAAATTAGGACTGCCTCAGATGTGCACACATAACGACGACAACCATCTCACTGCCTTCACCATCAGCGTAGACCATATAGACACCACAACGGGAATATCTGCTGTGGAACGTGGACAGACTGCAAGGGCTACGGTGGCTGAGAATGCAAAGCCGTCTGACTTCCGCCGACCGGGGCATATGTTCCCTCTTCAGGCAAGAGATGGCGGTGTGCTCGTGAGAACAGGGCATACCGAGGCTACTGTCGACCTTTGTCTGATGGCAGGACTAAAGGGTTGTGGACTCTGTTGTGAGATTATGCGTGAAGATGGTACGATGATGCGCACTGAAGAGCTGAAGAGATTAGCTAAAAAGCATGACTTGGTGATGATAACCATTGCAGACCTTGTGGCGTATCGCCGTAAGACAGAGAAGCTTATAGAACAGGTAACGGTTGCTGATATGCCTACAAAATTCGGTACTTTCAAGGCATACGGATATATCAACAAGGTCACAGGAGAACATCATGTGGCTCTCGTAAAGGGAGATATCACAACACCAGAACCAGTGCTCTGCCGTGTGCATTCAGAATGCCTTACTGGTGACGCTTTCGGAAGCCTTCGATGCGACTGCGGAGAACAGTTGCAGGAGGCTCTCAGAAGAATAGAAGAGCGAGGAAGGGGTGTCTTGCTATACCTTCGTCAAGAGGGGCGTGGAATCGGACTCATCAACAAGCTTCGTGCTTATAAACTTCAAGACGAGGGCATGGACACAGTAGAGGCAAACATCGCGCTTGGCTTTGCTGCTGACCTTAGAGAATATGGCACGGGGGCTTCTATTCTTGCCGACCTTGGTGTTCACGAGCTCTTGCTCATGACCAACAATCCTGCAAAAATCGAGGGACTTGACGGCTTCGGACTAAAAGTCGTTGGGCGAGAGCCTATTGAGATGACCTGCACTGAAAAAGATGAGTTCTACATGTATACAAAGTATGCGAAAATGGGACATCTCCTCCATGTCTTTGCAGGAAAGAAAAAGAGATAAGCATCTTCACTTACTTAGACATAAAACAAAAAATAATCACAAACAAAAAAAACAATAACAGAACATGAAAAAAATTGAAGGAATGCTGTCTGCAAAAGACATGCAAATAGGAATTGTGGCATCACGTTTTAATGATTTTATCGTTGGAAGACTCGTGGAAGGTGCTGAAGACTGTTTCGTAAGACATGGGGGAAATAGCGACAACCTCACTCTCGCACTCGTTCCTGGCGCTTTCGAGATTCCGCTCATCGCACAACGAATGGCTGCATCTGGAAAATATGATGCCGTGGTGTGTCTCGGAGCCGTAATACGTGGTGCAACACCTCATTTCGACATGGTGGCAAATGAGTCTGCAAAGGGCATCGCAGCAGCTTCTATGAAAACGGGCGTTCCTGTTACAAACGGAATACTTACAACCGATAGCATCGAGCAGGCAATAGAGCGAGCAGGAACAAAAGCGGGCAACAAAGGTGCTGACGCAATGCTTTCTGCAATAGAGATGGTGCGTGTCATAAAAGCTCTGTAAGCAGTTGCACTTAGAGTTCTTCGAGCAGGTCGAAGAATACAGGTGCGTGTCAGAAAAGCTCTGTAAGCAGTTGCACTCTCGTGCCTACAAAATGCTACTTTAGACAAGAAAATTGTGAATATCATAAAAAATTACACCATATTTATATAGAAAAACATAATTTCTTGTCAGTATTCGGGAAAAAAACATTAACTTTGCACGAAATTTCGAGAATAATAATCATTTAACAATAAAAAAGCAGGGCGAAACGCCCTTACCAAACAAAAAGAAACAATGGCACAAGAAGATGTTTTCAAAAAGATTGTAAGCCACTGCAAAGAGTATGGCTTCGTATTTCCATCATCAGAAATCTACGACGGGCTCGGGGCTGTTTACGACTATGGTCAGAACGGTGTCGAACTGAAAAACAATATCAAGCAGTACTGGTGGCAGTACATGGTGCTCGTGCACGAGAATATCGTGGGCATCGACTCTGCCATCTTCATGCACCCAACCATCTGGAAGGCTTCCGGACACGTTGACGCTTTCAACGACCCTCTCATCGACAACCGAGACTCAAAGAAGCGCTATCGTGCTGACGTGCTCATTGAAGACCAGTTGGCAAAATACGATGAGAAGATAGAGAAGGAAGTTGAGAAGGCACGCAAGCGCTTCAAGGAGAATTTCGATGAAGAACAGTATCGCTCCACTTCACCAAAGGTTCTTGAGCTCGCAGAAAAACGTGACGCTCTCCACCAGCGCTTCACAGAGGTTATGAACGCAGAAGGCGGAATAGACCTTGAGGGCATGAAGCAGATCATTCTCGATGAGGAAATCGTATGCCCAATCTCTGGAACACGCAACTGGACAGACGTTCGCCAGTTCAACCTGATGTTCAAAACAGAAATGGGAGCAGCGGCAGAAGGGGCGTCAACAATCTACCTACGTCCTGAAACAGCACAGGGCATCTTCGTGAACTACCTCAACGTACAGAAAACCGGACGCATGAAGCTGCCATTCGGTATCGCACAAATCGGTAAGGCTTTCCGTAACGAAATCGTTGCTCGTCAGTTCGTGTTCCGTATGCGTGAGTTCGAACAGATGGAGATGCAGTTCTTCGTAAAGCCAGGAACAGAACTTGAATGGTTCAAAGAATGGAAGGAGCGCAGAATGGCATGGCATCAGGCTCTCGGCTTCGGAGCAGAGAACTATCGTTTCCACGACCACGACAAGTTAGCACACTATGCTAATGCTGCCACTGACGTTGAATTCCACATGCCATTCGGATTCAAAGAGGTGGAGGGCATTCACTCTCGCACAAACTTCGACCTTTCACAGCATGCAAAATACTCTGGAAAGAAAATCGAATACTTCGACCCAGAAACAAACGAAAGCTACACTCCATACGTCATAGAGACATCTATCGGTGTAGACCGTATGTTCCTCTCTGTAATGTGCCACTCTTACGAGGAAGAGAAGCTTGAGAACGGAGAAACACGTACAGTGCTCCATCTCCCAGCAGCACTCGCTCCAGTGAAGCTTGCCGTATTCCCATTGACAAAGAAAGATGGTCTGCCAGAAAAGGCACGCGAGATTATTGACGGACTGAAGTTCCATTTCAACTGCCAGTATGAGGAGAAAGACCAGATTGGAAAGCGCTACCGCCGTCAGGATGCTATCGGCACACCTTATTGCGTAACCGTTGACCATCAGACTCTTCAAGACAATACCGTCACTCTCCGTCATCGTGACACCATGGAGCAGGAGCGCGTGAACATTGCTGACCTCCGTGCAATCATCGAAGACAAGGTAAGCATCTCAAGTCTTTTGAAAGGTCTAAAATAAAACTACTGAATGAAAAAAACACTATACTTCATGATCGCCTTCGTTGCCGCTGTGTTAACAGCGTGCAGCGAGACGCATGAGGAAGAAACAGAATTTGCTAACTGGCAGGAACGTAACGATGCGTTCTTCTCCACCATCTATGCAAAAGCGGTGGCGGAAAGCGACAATGGCAATAAGAGTTGGAAAGTGATAAAGGCTTTCTCGAAAAACAATAGCTCAAATGCCATCACGTCAAATCCAACCGACTATATCGTTGTAGAGGTGTTAAAAAATGGGGATAGCAACTCACGCCCTACACTTGCAACAGATTCTGCCAGCGTGCACTACCGTGGCAATCTAATGCCTACAGAAAGCTATGCCGCAGGTTATCAGTTCGATACCTCTTGGATTGGCGACTATAACCTTGCAGCAATGACACCATCAAGGTTCAAAGTGGGAGACTTGGTGACTGGCTTCTCCACTGCTTTGATGAACATGAATCTCGGAGACAGATGGAAGGTATACATTCCTTACGAACTCGGATATGGAACCACAGAGAAAACGGGAATTCCTGCTTACAGCACTCTCATATTCGACATCACGCTCGTTAACTCCTGGCCAAAAAGGATAGACAAGTAACAAGAGTCCTTCACTAATTTTTCCGCAACCCCTAAAAAGATATTAGCCGTTTCACGCAATTGTGAAACGGCTATTTCTTTTTTTTCATGCAACCTCGTTCGTGCCTTTTTTCTTTACACGAGATGAGAGATATGCAGCTCCCTATCGCCTGGCAGAAGGTCAACAACCGGAATCTCTATCATAGTATAGCACCCAGGTTGCTGTCTGAGAGATGCTCTTGCCACATTCACGAGAATCTGAGCTGTAAGAGCGGGATTGTTGATAGACATAGAGAATTCCATACGCTGGTTCTGGGTCTTTCCAGAAACGCCCTTGCGAACGAGATGAACACCATGACCCATGTCACGAACATCGTCTACAGAAGAAACCTGGAAAACGTGTGTCTCATCAGAAGCAAAATAAGGGTCTGCCTTGATGGCTGCAGTAACCTCTTCGAGACTCGCACCCTCCTCTAACTCCACATAAACCATTCTGCGATGAATGCCCTCACCAAGTGGAATGGTCATCGACAACGCATCCTTTACACCTGCCTTTGAACGCACACAGACACTGTGTCCCATAGACATTCCTGGTCCGAAGTTAGTGTATGACAAGCCTTTAGGAGCAAGGCTCTCCATTAGCGTGCGCACAACAGAATCTGAACCTGGGTCCCAGCCAGCTGCAATCACACTAACGGTATTTGTCTCTTTGTTAACCTTGTCAAGACTGTTTCTATACTCAAGAATCTTTGTGTGGATATCGAAAGAGTCTACAGTATTGATGCCAAGAGGAAGAATCTTCTTTGCATATTCCTCACAACTGCGGGTAGGAGTAGCGAGAATGGCTACATCAACATCCTTCAGCTCTGTGATGTCGCTAACAACAGAATAGTCTGAAAGTTCCTTCGGACAGTCCTTAGAACCCTGGCGACGAACTACACCTGCAATCTCAAAATCTGGCGCTGCCTCAAGAGCCTCAAGAGTGAAACGTCCGATGTTGCCATAACCCACGATGGCTGCTCTAATTTTCTTCATATAAATAGTGTTCTTTTTGTTTGTTTTTATTTTATTTTTGTATCTTTTTGTTTGTGTTTCTATAGCTTTTATGAATCAAGAAAATAAACTCTCGATTTTTTTCGGCAACAAAATTAGTAAAAAATCAAGAGAGAGAACACATTCTCTGCCAGTGAATCACTGAAAAATAATGTTATTTAACACTAAAAAGCCTTCTGTATACAATATTTTCACCAAAAAACACGTTATTATAAATGTACGCACGCGATAAAATGCCATCTTGCAACACTCAAAACAAGCATTTCTGACATTGTGCAAAAGATTCAAAAGAAAAGAAAACAAAATGATAGAATACATAAAAGGAGAACTGACAGAATTGACCCCTGCCATGGCAGTTGTGGAAGCAGCTGGAGTGGGATATGCTTTGAACATCACACTCAACACCTATACTGCTCTACAGAAAACGGGTATTGGACATGAGGTGAAGGTGTATGTTCACGAGCAACTCGTCGCAGGAGGAAGAGACGACTCCTTCACTCTCTTCGGATTCTCGGGAAAGAAGGAAAGGGAGCTCTACAGACTCCTCATAACCGTTAACGGTGTGGGTGGAAACACAGCAAGAATGATTCTCTCGGCAACAACACCTGGAGACCTCTGCAACACCATAGCCTCTGGAAACGAGAAAATGCTGAAGGCGGTAAAGGGCATCGGTCCGAAGGGCGCACAGAGAATAATTCTCGAGCTGAGAGACAAGATCGTATCGCTCGGAATTGCTGAGGAGCTGCACGCCACCGCAGGCTCTACAACATCTGCTGCCATCAATTCTGAAACAAGAGACGAAGCCGTGGCTGCTCTCACCGCACTCGGATTCTCTCCAGCACCTTCTGCAAAGGTGGTTACAGAAATTCTGTCACAGAATGCAGACCTTGCCGTTGAGCAGGTCATCAAGATGGCACTGAAGATGATCAAGTAGCACTTTTTCTCCCGTTTTTTATAAAAGAACCCCAAGGAATTTCAAGTTGAACAAACTAAGATACATAACGACATGGTTGGCTGCCTGCATATTCACCGTGCTGGCAGCCTATGCCGTTGTTGCCCCACAAGACGTGAAGACATCTGTTGACGCAAGGAGGCGGATGCTCGAGCAAAGGAGAACGCAAAGAGCAAACAACTCGGCTAACGCCAGTCAGGAATTAAGAAGACAGAACGCAAACAACCCAGTAAACACCAACGCAAACAACGTTACTGCAAGAAACTCCTCTAACGCAAAGGGCAATGAGAAGAAAGACTCCATAACAACGCGTCTCGATGAAGTACTGAAAATCATCGATGAGGAGATTCCTGACTCCTTACTCCACCCTCGCTGGGGTGTGCAACGCACCACACCGGTCTCTGTCTCCGACCTTTCCAAAGGCTCGGCAGACCTTTCCATGCCAGAAAATATCAATACCGAAGCTCAATACAACGACTCCATAGACCGATATGTCTTCGGCTATAAAATTGGTGGGACATATGTCGAAGCTCCTATCATGATGACTCTTGATGAATACCTCACACACATTGGGAAAAAACAGAGAGCGGAATATTTCAAGACAAAGAATGCAGAGACTTTCGAGAACAAGGAGAAAGACAAGTTCGACTTCTCTGACATGCATTTCGACCTCGGACCAGCAGAGAAAATCTTTGGTCCTGGCGGTGTGCGCATAAAGACTCAGGGAACGGCAGAACTTCGTCTCGGAGCCACCATGAAGAACATCGACAACCCTTCTCTCCCAATCAGAAACAGAAAAACCACATCGATTAACTTCGATGAGAAGATAAACATCAACATGACGGGAAAGGTGGGCGACAAGGTGAACATGAGCCTTAACTACAACACCGATGCTACCTTTAACTTCGACCAGCAGAACATAAAACTGAAATACGATGGAAAGGAAGACGAAATCATAAAACTCCTCGAAGTGGGAAACGTGTCCTTCCCTTCCAACTCTTCTCTCATCCAGGGTGCATCATCGCTCTTCGGCATCAGAACAGACCTGCAGTTCGGAAAACTGAAGCTGCAAACGGTCATCTCGCAGAAGAAGTCAAACTCAAAAAGCGTAAGCTCAAAGGGTGGAGTGCAGCTGACTCCATTTGAAATAGACGTTACGAAATACGAGGAAAACCGTCACTTCTTCCTCTCCCACTATTTCCGAAAAACCTACGACAATGCCATCTCTACTCTTCCGAACATCACCACAGGAGTAAAGATAGGACGTGTGGAGGTGTGGGTGACAAACAAATCGGGTGCCACAACCGACACGAGAAACATCATTGCTCTCACCGACCTCGGTGAAACATCAGACATCAGCAACCCAAGATGGGGAGCAGCAACAAACATGCCACCGGCAAACAGTCAGAATAGTGAATATCAGACAATGGTCACCACAAATGCTGCCGCAAGAAACATTGATGCTGCCTCTGCCACACTTGATGCAGATGGACTCACCGGTGGCTTCGACTATGAGAAAATCGAGCGAGCACGGAAGCTGAACAGCTCTGAGTATACCGTGAACACGGCTCTCGGCTACATCTCTCTGAAAACAACTCTGCAAACAGATCAGGTGCTTGCCGTGGCATATGAATACACCTACGGTGGACGAACATATCAGGTGGGAGAGTTCTCCAGCGATATCTCCGACAACACTCAGGCTCTCTTCGTGAAGTCTCTGAAGAATGTGGCAAACATTCCGTCACAGGGCAACTGGCGATTGATGATGAAGAACGTCTATTACCTCGCATCAAACGTGGAAAAGACAAAATTCCGTCTCGACATAAAATATCAAAGCGACACAACGGGCGTATACCTCAGCTACATTCCTGAGAAAGAGGTGAAGGAAACACCTCTTCTCCGACTCCTCGGTGGCGACCGCCTCGACAACAACAACCGTCCATACCCAAACGGCTATTTCGACTTCGTTGATGGCTACACGGTAAGCAACGGACGTGTATTCCTGCCAGCAACAGAACCGTTCGGACAATACCTCCTCGAAAAACTGCAGAAAAGCGGAATCTCAGAGGCTGTTGCCCGGAAATACGCATACACAGAACTCTACGACTCTACAAAGACGGTAGCAAAGCAGATTGCGGAGAAAGATAAATTCCTTCTCCAGGGACAGTTCAAAGGCTCTTCCTCTAACGTCATCTCACTCGGGGCATACAATGTTCCGAGGGGCTCTGTAGTGGTTACGGCTGGTGGTGTGGTGCTCTCCGAAGGTTCTGACTATACCGTTGACTATTCTGCTGGAGAGGTAACCATACTCAACCAAAGCATCATAGATGCTGGTACGGCAGTGAACGTTTCCTTGGAGTCTGACACTGACTATGGTCAGCAGAGAAAGACAATGTTCGGACTGAACTGGGAATATGACTTCTCTAAAGACTTCCAAATCTCAGGAACCATACAACACCTTAGCGAGCAAGCACTTACCTCAAAGGTAACCATGGGCTCTGAACCTCTAAAGAACACTCTCTGGGGATTGAACTTCACATGGAAGAAAGAGTCTCAATGGCTCACAAATATTCTCGACAAGCTACCGTTCCTGCAGCTCACAGCACCTTCATCCATTCAGCTCTCGGGAGAGTTTGCACAACTCATTGCAGGCACCTCGGGAGGCACTCAAGACAATGCTTCTTACCTCGACGACTTCGAGAACACGAAGAACACAATCGATGTGTCGAATCCTTCATCATGGATAATCTCCAGCGTACCGTCTTTCTTCACTGAGGCAACCGATAAAACAACCTTGAGAAGTGGCTTCAACCGCTCGCTCATGGCATGGTATAACATCGACCCGCTCTTCACAAGACGCTCTTCGTCTCTCACACCATCGCATATAAAGGGCGACACAGAGCAGCTCTCAAACCATTACGTTCGCGAGGTATACGTCTCTGAGCTGTTCCCAAACAGAGACCAGAGCTCCTACAATGGTGCCACAAACACTCTCTCTATTCTCAACCTCGCATTCTATCCTGACGAACGCGGACCGTATAACTTCTCAACAGACCTCAACGCAAACGGTCGACTGAACAACCCTCAACAGAAATGGGGCGGAATGATGCGAAAGCTCGACACCTCTGACTTCGAGGCTGCCAACGTTGAGTATATTGAGTTCTGGCTCATGGACCCTTTCATTCAGGGAAAGAATGGCTATAAGGACGTCACGGGCATGGGTGGTGACCTTTACTTCAACCTCGGAGAGGTGAGCGAAGACATCCTTCACGATGGAAAGAAATTCTACGAAAGCGGAATGCCTATCGATGGTAGCAATGCCTATACCCTTACACAATGGGGAAAGGTGCCTACACAGGCTGCCGTGACATACGCCTTCGCAACAGCAGGCGGCACACGTGCAAAGCAAGATGTGGGCTACAACGGTCTCACCGATGAGGAGGAGCGGGAGTTTGACGGTTACAAGGACTTCCTGTCTTTTGTGGCTGCCAACTACTCTCCAACAGACTCTGTCTATCAAGCCATCATGAACGACCCTGCCAACGACAACTACCAGTATTTCCGCTCTTCAGAATTCGACAGAAACGCAACGTCTATTCTTGAGCGATACAAGCATATAAACGGTCCGCAGGGAAACTCCCCAGACTCTGACTCGCGTACAGAGAGTTACGACACTTCCTATAAAACAACTCCTGACGTTGAAGACATCAACCAAGACTACACTCTCAACGAATACGAGAAATACTATCAGTACAAGGTCTCTCTATACCCAGAGAAACTTGTCGTGGGAGAAAACTATATCGTTGACAAACGCATCACAACTCCAACGTTGAGAAACGGAGAGAAAGATAGCATAACATGGTATCAGTTCCGAATACCACTGAAGGAAAGATCAGCAACAGCAACCGTTCATGGGGCGTTGTCTGACTTCTCTTCCATTCGCTTCATGCGTATGTTTCTCACAAACTTCAAGGAACCAGTGGTGCTGAGATTCGGTACGCTCGACCTCGTAAGGGGTGAATGGAGGGTGTACGAACAGAACCTGAATACATCTTCGCCAAACACTGCCACCATGGCGGTTTCTGCCGTGAACATAGAAGAGAACAACGACAAGATTCCAGTGAACTACACTCTACCCCCTGGAATTTCACGTGTTGTAGACCCTTCACAGCCTCAGCTCACAGAAAACAACGAGCAGGCTCTTGCCATCACGCTGAACAACATGTCCACGGGAGATGCGAAGTGTGTCTATAAGAACACCACTCTCGACCTTCGCAACTATCGTCACATGCAGATGTTCGTGCATGCCAATGCCTTCGAGCAGAACGTCACAAACCTCACCGACAATCAGTTGGCGGTATTCATTCGTCTCGGTTCCGACTATAAGTCAAACTTCTACGAATACGAGATTCCACTGAAGCTGACTCCTTCCGGACATTACGACACATACTCTTTGAAAGACTGTGCCGCAGTATGGCCTGAGGAGAATATGCTCGACATAAACCTCAGCCTCTTCACTGCTCTGAAGCGTGAAAGAAACAAAGCAAAGGCGGAGGGAAGGGCGTCATACAGTAATCTCTTCTCTGCCTATGACGATCAGAACCCAAAGAACCGCATCTCCATCATGGGAAACCCTTCTCTCGGAGAGGTGAAGACGGTTATTATTGGTGTCAGAAACCTTTCCTCTGAGATAAAAGGTGGCGAGGTGTGGATAAACGAGCTCCGACTGAAGGAGACAAACAACGAGGGGGGATGGGCTGCTCAGGGAAACATGTTCGTGCAGCTCTCTGACCTCGGAAATGTGAACGTAACGGGAAAGCACACATCATCTGGTTTTGGCGGACTGGAGCAGAGTGTCATGGAGCGCTCCACAGACGATTTCACGTCCTATTCGGCTACTCTGAACCTCGAACTCGGAAAATTCTTCCCGAAGAAGAGCAAGGTGTCTGCTCCTCTATACTATAGCTATTCCAAGGAGAAGACGTCTCCGAAATACAACCCTCTCGATACTGATATGGAGCTGAAGGAGTCGCTCGATGCCTATGGCGAGAAGCACCTCCGAGACTCTATAGAGAATATCGCAGTGACAAAGACGGTGAGCAGTAATTTCTCTCTGTCAAACGTGCGTGTGGGCATTGCCACCAAAGGGCATCCAATGCCTTACGACCCTGCCAATTTCTCTTTCTCCTACAGTCAGTCGAAGGTTCACAAATCAGGAGAGACAACAGTCTATGAGGATGAATACAACTGGCGTGGAGCCTTGAACTACTCCTGGACTCCAGTCTTCAAGCCTATCGAGCCGTTCAAGAACATGAAGACAAAGTCGAAGTATGCAACCATCCTGAAACGGTTTGGTCTGAACTGGCTCCCGCAGAATATCGGGTTCAACACAGAGATCACTCGCTCTTACTATGAACTTCAGGAGCGTGACATGGAATCTGCTGAGGGTAACAAGCTGCCTTTGACCTATAACTCTCAGTTCCTATGGAATCGTGATTTTAATATAAGGTGGGATCTTACAAAGAACCTGCAGTTCAGCTTCCAATCGGCTACTCATGCTGAAATAGAACAGAGCCACACGCCAGTGAACAAAGACCTCTACCCAGAGGAGTATCAGGTGTGGAAAGACTCTGTCATGACGAGCATCCGTAACCTCGGAACACCTCTCGACTACAACCAGAGCGTGAACGCATCATACCGTCTGCCACTGAACCTCATGCCAGCATTCGAATGGCTGAAGGCAGATGCTTCCTACAATGCTACATACAACTGGGTTCGTGGCACGGAACTCGAAGATGGCACTTCCTTAGGAAACAACATCGCCATGAACCGTACCTATTCTCTGAACTCTTCTCTCGACATGCAGAAGCTCTATAACCTCGTTCCGTTCCTTAAGAAGGTTAACGAGAAATACGGAAAGCAGAAGAACAATTCTCAACGAAACCAGAAGTCAAAAGAGAAAAACAAAAAGAAGAAAGACGAAAAGGGAAAAGAGAATGAAAAGCAGGGAAAAGAGAACGACAAGCAAGGAAAAGCGCTTGCTGGAAAACTGCCGCTGAACAAGCGGTCTACGGCTATCGAGCTCACGCTATACCCTGACAGTGCGGTGAATTACAAGCATAACCGTAAGACAAAACGTCTCATCGTCTCTGCAAAAACAGAAGACGGAAAGGCTGTTCAGGTAAAATACAAGTCTAAGGACCTTAACACCATCGCTGTGAAGGTGGTGGCTGACAGTGCCACAAAGGTGAAACTGTCAATAACGGCAAAGCCTGACCTGGAGGAAAAGAGCTGGTACAGAACAGCACAAGCGCTGGCGCGTGTTGCCATGATGGTGAGAAACGTGAACATCGTCTATAGGAACAATTATGCACTCTCACTCCCAGGCTTCATGCCTTCTGTGGGCGATATGTTCGGTCAGAAGAAAGACAACGGATTCCTCTCACCAGGTCTGGACTTCGCATTCGGATTCGTTGACGATGGCTTCATCGAGAAGGCAAGAGAGCGTGAATGGCTTCTAAACAACGAGAGCGTGGCAACTCCTGCAACAACAAACCGCACAGAAGATCTGCAGCTGAAGGTAACTCTTGAACCTGTGCCAAATCTGAAAATAGACCTTAACGCAAGTCGTACGGAGACAAAGGGAAAGAGCATTCAGTATATGTATGAAGGAAACCCTACAACCTTGTCGGGAACATTCACCATGACAACAATCTCCATAGGCTCTGCCTTTGAGGGAATTGGAAATGCGGAGAACGGATTCCGCTCGAAGACATTCGAGAAATTCTGCAACTCTCTACCAGCATTCAGAGAAAGGGTTGAGAAGCAATACGAGAATGCGGTCTATCCGGCAGGCTCTGCTCTGGCGGGAAAGACATTCGACCCGGCAAACGGTGGGGTCTCTCAGTATAGTGCTGACGTGATGGTACCAGCATTCTTAAACGCATACACATCCATGGGAGATAATCTCAGCATCTTCCCTACCCTTGCAAAGCTTTTGCCAAACTGGACACTGAAATACTCGGGACTGGGAAAACTGCCATGGTTCAGTGAGCACTTCAAGAGTGTGAACATATCGCATTCCTACAAGAGTGTGTATGCCGTAGGGGCTTACAACAGCTTCTCTACGTTCATGGAATATATGAACGGACTGGGATTCATAAGCGACATAACCTCTGGAAACCCTATCCCGAACTCTATGTTCAACGTTTCACAGGTGAGCATAAACGAGGCTTTCTCACCTCTGCTCGGCATTGACGTTACTCTTCACAACAACATGACGCTGAAGGCGGAATATCGCTCAACACGTGTCATGAACCTCTCTATGACGAGCGTGCAGCTAACAGAGACAACATCAAAAGACTGGGTGTTCGGATTCGGGTATAAAATTCAGGATTTCAACCTCCTCACAGGTTCAAAGACAAGGAAGGTGAAGACAAAGGGTTCTGACGACAATCAGCAGCAGAACCAGACGGCAGCACGCCGAAAGGGATTCAGTCACGACCTGAACCTGCGTCTCGACCTTAGCTTCAGAAAGCAGGCGGCAATAAACCGTGATATCGCATCCATGACGTCTACTGCAACAAGCGGAAACAATGCGTTTAAGTTGAGCTTCACGGCAGACTATACGCTCTCACGCCTGCTAACCATGAGCTTCTTCCTCGACCGTCAGACAAACACTCCTCTGCTTTCAAACAATTCCTATCCTACAACAACGCAGGACTTCGGATTGTCCATGAAGTTCTCTCTAACAAGATAAAGTGTAAATACAATGCGAAAAATTCTATATACATTCCTGCTGTTCCCTATCCTCGCCTCTTCGCAAAGAATAGGGAATGGCATAGGTGTTGCTCCTGCTGATTCCATATCAGCAGATTCCATACAAAATGATTCTATCCTTGACGACTCTCTCTCATGCGACTCCACTTGTTTCGACTCCATACCCGTTCTTTCGGTAAAGGATAGAATAGAGAGGTTGCTCGACTCAGAACTCATCAAGACTTCGCAGGCGGGAATAATGGCTTACGACCTCACCTCCGACAGCCTCCTCTTCGCATATAACGAACGGCAGACACTGAGACCGGCTTCAACAATGAAACTGCTTACGGCAATCACAGCTCTCGACCATCTTGGGGGAGACTATCAGTTCTCTACTTGGCTGAAATATCGGGGGGAGATAACAGACACTCCTGAAGAGGCAAGGCTGCTGCTCGGAGACTTAATCGTAAAAGGGGGAATGGATCCAAAATTTGGTTCCGATGACATGCGGGCATTTGTGGAAACCTTGCAGAAAATGAGAATAGACACCATCTATGGCTCTGTAATTGCCGACCGTTCCTTCAAAGACACCTTACTGTTAGGAGAGGGATGGTGCTGGGACGATAAAAACCCGGTGCTCTCTCCTCTGCTCTGGAATAAGAAAGACTTGTTCCTCGAACGCTTCCAGGAACAAATGGCAGCTGCAGGAATCGTTGTCTCCGACAGCATTCCAATGACTCTCCTCACCAAAAGCGATCGCCCTACATTCACCACTCTCCTCTGCACTCGCCATCACACCATCGAGCAGGTGTTAGTGAAGATGATGAAGGAGTCTGACAACCTCTTTGCTGAGGCGGTCTTCTATAATATCTCTGCCAATGCCATGAGGCCTGCCACGGCTCGTCTTTCAAAGAAAAAAATGGAGGAAACAATCCGTCGTGCGGGAATAACGCATTCAAACTATCGCATCGCAGACGGCTCTGGACTCTCTCTCTACAACTATCAGTCGGCAGAGATGCAGGTCGCACTCTTGAAATATGCCTATCGAAACAGTAACATCTTCGAATCGCTATACCCCTCTCTGCCTATTGCGGGTATCGATGGCACTTTGAAAAAAAGAATGCGAAAAGGTCCTTGTCTAAACAACGTAAGGGCGAAGACGGGCACCCTTACTGGAGTCTCTTCCCTCGCGGGCTATCTCACAAACCGCTCAGGGCATCTCATTGCTTTCTCAATAATAAACCAGGGTGTTTTGCGAGCGTCAAAGGCGAAAGCATTCCAAGACGCCATCTGCAACATTCTCGCAAAAAGCAAAGAATAGGGCAACCTCCCTCGCAAGCAGACGTTAACCTCCCTCGCAGACAGACGTTAACCTCCCCTCGCAAGCTGCTCTGCCGTTAACCTCCCTCGCAGGCAGACGTTAACCTCCCCTCGCAAGCAGACGTTAACCTCCCCTCGCAAGCTGCTCTGCCGTTAACCTCCCCTCGCAAGCAGACGTTAACCTCCCTCGCAAGCTGCTCTGCCGTTAATATCTCGGGCATCGAATGCCCGAAATCTCCCTCGTTAACTAAAGAAAAAAGCTCATGTTTTTCCATTTCATAGCCTTTCTCACCGTTGCCGTTTGGGGTACCACATTCGTGTGGACAAAACTGCTTATCTCTGCAGGACTAACACCTGCACAGATATTCCTTGTCCGCTTCCTCATCGCCTATCTCATGCTCACGCTCTTCTCTCTCCTCCGCCCTTTCTTTTTGAAGAAGAAGTTGCGGGAGGCATACCCAGAGAAATGGCAGAAAATTCAGCATCGCTGGCTTTCTCGCTCTTGGCGTGATGAGTTGAACATGGCGGGCATCGGTATCTTTGGTGGCTCTCTCTACTTCATGACAGAGAATGCGGCACTGATGTTCACAACAGCAACAAACGTCTCGTTGATCGTATGCTCCTGTCCGCTCTTCACCGCCCTCGTCTTCAAAGTCTTCTATCCCTCTGAGCCTTTCACAAAGATGCAGCTCGGAGGCTCCCTACTCGCATTCATCGGAATGGCAGTAGTGGTCTTGAACGGTCAGTTCGTGCTCCTTCTCTCTCCAAAGGGAGACACGCTCGCCTTCCTCTCCTGTCTAAGTTGGGTGGGCTACTCACTTCTCATGAAACCGGTTATGAACAGATATTCTGCTCTCTTCATAACGCGTAAGGTGTTCTTCTATGGCATCATAACAATCCTACCAGCATTCCTTTTCTTCGAGGGGTTGCCTCCTCTCTCTTTGCTCCTACGTCCAGACCTTCTTTTGAACATCCTCTTCCTCGGTTGCGTGGCGTCAATGATCTGCTATCTCACTTGGAGCTGGTGTATGGTGAAGCTCGGGGCTGTTATCTGCACAAACTGGGTGTATCTAAACCCTTTAGTAACCATAGTCTTCGCATGGCTCGTGCTTAGCGAAGAGATAACTCTTTTCTTCCTCCTTGGTGCTTCTTTCATTCTCCTCGGACTGTTCTTAAGCAGCAGAAAACCGTTAAAAACACAAAAAGTGAAAGAAAAACGGTAAAAAAATTGTCAGAAAGCGAAGAAAATTGTACTTTTGCAGAAAAATAAACCAAAAAAATTTTTCACACCTATTTATGAAAAAAATTTTCTTCTCACTTCTCGCCCTGATTCTCACAATGAATGCAATGGCTGAGAGAAACCAAAAGTACTCTGTTGCGGTAACTGATTTCACCTACAACAACAAATCAGAGAGCACAAGCAAAACCCAGAAAGTGCTTGGAACAATCCTTGACATCGCGGCAGGACAAGTAACCATCGACAAGGGACAATACGTAGATGCCGTAAGGGCAAAGGTGTTGCAGGGAATAGGTGCCAGCTACCGACTCCATGCCATTGACGGACCTTACCAGCCGGGGGAGGTAAAAACAGACGGCACCACACTCTATGCCTCTGGCATTCTCACCAATATCTCTACGACACAACGCAGTGTGGAGGATGCAAAGAAAAAGATGCATATTGAATACAAAGCACAAATCAGTGTCACCGTACACCTTAAGGATGCAGCAACCGATAAGGTTGTGAACTCAAAAACATTCACCGTCTCCGACTACGACTGCTCATGGATTGAAACCTCTGAGGGAGCCATCACCAATGCTCTTGCAGCACTTGGCAAGCGTGTTCATAGCTACTATAATGCCCTCTTCCCACTCCATGCCTCAATCATTGAAGGCTCTACAGAAAAGAAGGACAAGCAGAAGGAGGTATATATCGACCTTGGCGCTCCAAGTGGTGTACACAAAGGAATGCACCTGAAGGTCTTTGTCACCAAAACCGTTGCAGGCAAGGAGGCGAAGAAAGAAATCGGGAAGCTGAAGGTTGAAGAGATTCAAGGCGATGAGGTCAGTCTCTGTAAGGTGCAGAAAGGTGGAGCAGAGATAAAGGCTGCACTCGATGCTGGCGAAACAGTTCTCGTAACCTCTGTTGACTAATATCCCTCTTGCTTCTCTCTAACACCCCTGCTAACACCCCTGCTAACACCCCTGCCTCAGTAGCTCAAGAACTTAGACAGCTCCTCATTCTCCCCACTCAACTCCCTCACCTTGCATGCCATCATCGCCTTCGCAGCCTCGTTCTCCACCTATCCAAGGAAAGTCTTCGCTGCCCTTTTCTTTTTCTTGTCAGGGGAAACATGATAATCCATTAAAATTAAACTCGCTGCAAAGGTATAGACAATTCTCGTGAACGCAAAATTCAATGTGACCCAAGATTCGGACATTTACCTGATGGTTCACTTCAGACCTGTACCTTGACCCTTTTTGACCCTTTAAAGTGTAATTTTGCCGAAAATAAATATAATATTGAATATGGACCAGTCATTATATAGCCAGTCGTTGATTATCTCATTGCCACTAATGCTTTTCTTCAGCTTTCACATGTTGCTTGGTAGGACGCTGGAGAAAAGGGTGTTTGCCAATTACTTGTTGTCACGCCGGTTGATGGGCTTTGCCCTACTTATCCTTTCGGCTAATTACTCAGTGCACCTATTCTATTCCATACGAACAAAAGACATCAATGCCACTATATTGATGAATCTGTCAACGTATTTTATTTGTTACTGGCTATTCAGTTCGGCAATGATAACATTGCTCGACAACAAATATATCACCCTCCGACGTTTCGTGAAGCATATCGCAATGTGGCTCCTCTTCTCGGCATTAGCCTGCGTGGTCACATTGTTGTCTCCCGCCAACTCGGTATTTTCCATAGGTTTGTTGGGCTTGGCAATATGGCTGGTGGGCTACGGACTGTTTCTTGCCGCTCGCATTCTCCGCACTTATCATCGTTCGATAAAGATGTTTGAGGACACACATTCCGACGACATCGGTTCGTATATACGCTGGATGTCCATCTTCACCTATTGGGCCATCGTCTATGGAGTGAGTTGCAGTTTGCTCACATTCCTGCCCGACAAATACATTTTCATATGGATATTGTCAGCTATACCTTTCTATATATACCTGTATTGCTGCTATCAAAATTATATCTTGTTCTATGAGAAAGTTGAGATAGCGTTTATGGAAGATAATGACATAAACGACACAGATACATCCATCGACAACCATAATGCCGATATTCCGCCCTCTTATCATCACGACATCGAAAAGCGTATTCAGGAGTGGATTGACAAGGATGGATATCTCAAACCAGGAATCACCCTTAATGAATTGTCGATGCAGCTTTGCACCAACCGCACTTATCTCTCGCAATTTATCAACACGACATATCATGTGAGTTTTCGCGACTGGATTACCAATATGCGCATTGAATATGCCAAGCGATTGATGCAA
>CALZTP010000054.1 GCA_945829115.1 uncultured bacterium
TTGTGTTTTTCTGTATTTTGAGATTTTCTCTTCTTTAATTGTGGTGTAAGAAAGAAAAACCCAAACAACGGGATTTTTGTTTCCTGTTGTCTGGGTTTCGTTTGCGAGTATTTATATATTATATATAATGTGTCTCTGTTTTGATAACTCTCTCTCTGTATATTCTGGCATCTCTGATGAGATGATTATTTATTATATATTATATATAGTGTGTCTCTGATGAGATGAATTATTTATATAAGTATCTCTTTATAGACTTCTTTGGAGTCTTTTCGAATTCCTTGTCCATTATCTCAATGGCAGAGAGCTTCTGATAAGCAGGCTGGGTGTTGTTGAGGTCAACACGGTTTTGCTCCATAATAGTTCTTAGCTGCTCTGTGCTGAGGTTGTTTCTCTTTGCCTCGTCAAGGTCTGGGTATACAAGTCCCACGAGCTTGTCGCCGCGCTGCACAACGAGGCATTCTGCCACGTAAGCAAGACTGTTGAGCTTATCTTCAATCTCCTCTGGGTAGATATTCTGTCCGCTGGCACCAAGGAGCATGTTCTTTGAACGGCCCTTGATAAAGACGTGTCCTTGCTCATCGATTATTCCAAGGTCGCCGGTGTGATACCAACCATCTACGAGCACTTCCTTCGTGGCTTCCTCGTTTTTGTAGTACCCGAGCATTGTATTGCTACCGCGAGTGAGAATCTCTCCTGGAATGTTGTGTGGGTCAGAGGAGTTTATCTTCACCTCCATGTGAATCACGGCACTTCCACAACTGCCCAAAGCACGGTTCTGCCAATCGTCGTAAGTGATGATAGGTGCACATTCTGTTGCTCCGTAGCCAACGGTGATAGGGAAGCCAATGTCTGTGAGGAACTGTTCTACCTCTTGGTTGAGGGCGGCACCACCAACAATAATCTCATATAGCCTTCCTCCAAATGCTTCGTATACCTGCTGGCAGATTTTCGCCTTCAGTTTCTGACCAACAAGAGGTGTCTTCAGCAATGCTCTCACTGGAGCAGATGATACTTTTGGAAGAACCTTCTTCTTTATGATCTTCTCGATGATGAGTGGTACGGCAATTATAATACATGGCTTAATGTCTGCAAATGCCTGTGCCACGATGGCTGGAGAAGGGATGCGAGTGAGGTAATAGATATGGCATCCGGCCATGAACTCATAAATAAATTCAAATGCCATGCCGTACATGTGAGCCATGGGAAGAATGGAGATTGTTTTGTCGCCTGGCTTTATAACCTTTCCGAGGACATGGTTGGCAAAGTCGAGGTTGCCCCACATGGCACGGTATGGAATCATGACTCCCTTTGAGAAACCCGTTGTTCCAGATGTATAGTTTATTAGAGCAAGGTCTTCAGAGTCTGATTCACGGAAGTAGGAGACATGCTCTTTTCGGAAGTACTTTGGGAATTTCTTTCCGAAGAGTTCGTTGAGATGCTCTCTGGCATATGTGAGCTTCTCTGTTCTGCTCACCATGAGTGAGAAGTCAGGAAGATTTATGATACCCTCAAGGTGTGGCATCTCGTCTGGGTTTATCTGCTTTGCCACCACATCTCCCACAAACAGCAGTTTTGCGTCACTGTGGTTCACGATGTTGTGGATTTGCTCTGGAATAAACTCATGGAGCACTGGAACGGCAACGGCACCGTATGTCATCGTGGCAAGGAAAGCAACTGCCCAATGGCTCATGTTTCTTCCGCAGATAGCAATCTTATCTCCTGGCTTTACTCCACTATTCTCAAAGAGGATGTGCATCTTCTCTATCTTTCGTGCTACGTCCTTATACTGTAGTGTAGCACCTTGATAATCGGTGAGAGCGTCGAGGTCCCAATGGTCAATGATGCTCTTTTCGATATAGGCATTGAAGCTTGGTATTTGTTCTGGTATCTCAAGCTTTGATAGTATTGATTTATTATAGTTCATAGTCATAATTGCACAAAATACGATTATACTGTGCAAAATTACATACTTTCCTGCACATTTCCAAAAAAAATGTGCACAAATTTACTCTTTACTGTGATTTTTTTTAATTTCTGAGGAAAAATGTGTGTTTTTCTTCTCCTTTTTGATAATTTATTGGGTTTTCAAGTGGTGAATTTTTATTTCTAAGAATAAATCTCGAAAAACACATGTAGGTATAGTTATTTTTCTATCACCATTTTTTGGGGAGGTATATGGGAGGGTGTGATGTCTCCGGTTCCTAGCATCCGACAGAAATACATAGTAATAAAAAATAGTATTAGTAATTTTTCGTTTGGAATATAATTGTTTTGTCGGAAGCCGTTTTTCCGTCAATGCTATTATACATGCTTCCAAGCACGGAAATCCCGTAAGTGCGGTTTGGCTCTAAATGAAAGACCACGCAGAGAGTTTTCGCATCCTCACTCCATGTGTACGATTTGAATTCTGGGAACTCCTTTGTTGTCTCTCCCATGGAGATGCTCTGAACCATTGGTCGGTCGAACGTTATGGTAAACGTGAACTCTCCAGGAGCAATGTCATCTTGACCGTCTGCGATGTTACAGAAATACTGAACCCTGTTTCTTTCCATCTCAAGAACCTTCGCCTCGTAATACTCCTTCGTAAACGAATTCACTGCCTTGTAGAGCACCGCGGAGGCAGAGGCAAGAGACGACATAGGGAAAGCAAAGGCAGCCTTTCTTGATGGTTTTTTACATGTATCGCAACATACCTTCTCGCAGCAAACCTTCTCACTGTCTTCCCAGGCGGAAAGGAGGTCGGAAACAAGAATGAAACCCTTATGCTCTTCTTCGTTGATGAGTTCAGGCAGAATGCTTCTATCTCCGTTGCTATGGTCAAGGATGTATTTTATTACTGAGGTGCGCACGAATGTTTCGTACATCATGATTTTCGCAGTGGTATAAGCTTGTTGAGAGAGAATATCTTTTTTAATGTCAAACGCCACTTGTGCTTTTCCGAAATACCGTTCCAAAGATAATCTATAATAGGATTGCAATAAGCATGGCAAAATTCGTGTATCACAATAGGTAAGACACCGTCCTTATCGTACGAAATGCTACCCTCTTCATATCTTGCACAACTAATCACTGGCGACAGTATGTGAGCCCCCGTTTTCATCTTGTTGTTCATGCCGTAGTTGTTCACAGCAGAGAGAGGAGAAAGGATGATTCTGAAGTCGGCAGTGGTGTTAAATGTTTTCTTGAACCATTCAAGGTCAATATTACTGTTAATCAGAGAGAAAGCATCAATAAAATCTTTCTGAAATTTCTTAGAATTTTCAAACCATTTCACAAACTCCGCAGTTGTGTAGAAATTGTTTAGAGCAGTTAAGAATTCTGATTTTAGTTGTGGAGTCCAACGCTCATCGATTGTGCTTTCAAGATCCTCATCGAAAGTCCAAGAACCCTTTCCCGTGCTTTTCAGATGAAGGGCAAACGACGGTACGGCATCGTAGGCAATTCCATAATCTTTACAGTACTCCCTTGCCAGCATCACTGCCTTATGATTTTTGTAAGGAGCAAAGAAAGAGTCTACGTTTTCTGTCAATGGTAGAATGCGGCATTGGTTGTACTCTCTTGCGCCTGCCAGTCGCCAGATGACGTTCATGAGATCCACTCTCTCGTCGAATGAAACAGGCACTTCGTTTCCTCCCCAGCCAGGAAGGAAAGTCAAAAAGCAGGCAATGGTAAGAATGATTTCTTTCTTCATATTTCTGATGTCGTAGGTTTCGTTTCAGTTGCAAAATTAATTATTTCCCCAGAACAACAACACTTTTCAATGTTAATATTTATAAATATTACCCCTTTCGATTACTGTATATGAAACAATTTCACTATCTTTGCATTAAATTTCAACCAAATTTTATAACTATGAATATACTTTTGACAGGTGGAGCAGGATTTATTGGCTCACATACAATCGTTGAACTCTACAATGCGGGTCACGATGTTGTTGTTGTTGACAACCTTTGCAACTCAAAGGCAGAGGTGATGGACAAGGTGAAAGAGATTACCGGAAGAGCGGTCCCGTTCTATGAGGCAGATGTTCGTGACAAGAGTGCCATGAACAAGATTTTTGACGAAAACAAGATAGACGCTGTGATTCATTTTGCTGGACTGAAGGCCGTTGGCGAGTCGGTTGCAAAGCCTTTGGAGTACTACGAGAACAACATGGGAAACACGTTCACACTGATAGAGGTTATGAGACAGCATGGCTGCAAGAACATTATCTTCTCCAGCTCAGCAACTGTTTATGGCGACCCTGCCATCATCCCTATTACAGAAGAATGCCCAAAGGGACAGTGCACAAACCCTTACGGCAAGACAAAGTCAATGCTCGAGGATGTTCTCTCAGACGTCCAGAAGGCAGACCCAGAGTGGAATGTGGTTCTTCTGAGATACTTCAACCCAATTGGTGCCCACAAGTCAGGACTCATTGGAGAGAATCCAAACGGAATTCCAAACAACCTCATGCCATATATCACACAGACAGCAATCGGAATACGCCAGGAACTTGGAGTGTTCGGAAACGACTATGACACACACGATGGCACAGGAGTGCGCGATTACATCCACGTCTGCGACCTTGCCACAGGACATGTGGCAGCCCTTCAGGCAATCGAGCGCAAGTGCGGTCTTGCTATCTACAATCTTGGCACAGGGCATGGGTATTCTGTTCTTGATGTTGTAAACGCCTTCGAGAAGGCAAACGGTCTCAAGGTGCCTTATAGCATCAAGCCACGCCGTCCGGGAGATGTAGCCACCTGCTACTGCAATCCAGAGAAGGCAAAGCGAGAGCTCGGCTGGGAGGCGCAGTACGGCATAGAGGATATGTGTCGCGACTCTTGGAATTTCCAGAAGAACCTCATCTAAAGAATGCGAGCAGAAGTTTAGAAAATCCGTATGATGCGTTCTCCCTGCTTTTTCGAACGGGGAGAGCGCTTACAAGAAAATTCCTATCTCCCTCTCTTTTCTTTTGGAATAACACCTTCTTCACATGACAATAGAACCAATAGCATATTTCCGCTCTCCATTTACCTCAAAGTTCGGAATTCCGCGACAGAGCGGCATTGCGTCAGAGGTAGAAGGAGAGATTGTCTTCCAGAAGCCTTATAACAATCCTGAGGCGATAAGAGGAATAGAAGGCTTCTCGCACCTATGGCTTCTCTGGGAGTTCTCTGCAAATAGAAGACATAAGGAAGGAGACAGCTCACAGCATGGAAAGAGCGAGAATTCACTCACTGTTCGTCCCCCTCGCCTTGGAGGGAATGAAAGGGTAGGGGTGTTTGCCTCTCGTTCGCCCTTTCGCCCAAACTCTTTAGGACTATCGTGTGTGAGACTGAAGGAAGTGAGGAAAGGAGTCTTAGTGGTTCTTGGAGCCGACCTTCTTGATGGTACGCCCATCTATGATGTGAAGCCCTATGTCACCTATGCCGATTCCCACCCTAAGGCAGTCTGCGGATATACCGACAATCGGGAATGGAAAACCCTCGATGTCGTCTTCCCCGACACCCTAAAAGCCCTCTTCTCAGAAGCTGATGTGAAGTCGATTGTTTCCGCCCTTCAGCAAGACCCCCGCCCTCGTTACCACGACAACCCCGAAAGAGTCTATGCCATGCCTTTCAGAAGGAACGACATCCTCTTTCGCATAGAAGATGGTAAGGCTATTGTGACAGAGGTAAAGAGGTTTGAATGAGACCTTTCACACCCCTTTTCCCTCTCTTTTCGCAAAAAGAAGACACCCCTTCCCTGCGACTGTTAGTCATGTCGTGGGAATACGGTCACCCCAAAACAAAGAAAACAAAATTAACCTAAAAATACAAGCTATGAAAAAGAACCTTTTACTTTTGACCCTTGCAGCATCAGTGGCAATGCCTACCTTCGCTCAGCATGACGGATTGGTGGACATGAGTCGTTCGAAAAAAGCTGTCATGGTGAACACACCACTTGGAGCAACACATTGGACTGGCGGCTTCTGGCAAGACCGCTTTGACGTTTTCCACAATGCCTCAATCCCTTCCATGTTTGAAACTTGGAAGAGCAAGGAGGGAAAGGGCTGGAACAATTTCTTGGTTGCATCAGGAAAGATGGAAGGTGAACATCATGGTCCGGCTTTCCACGATGGTGACATGTATAAATGGTGCGAGTCACTCGCTGTTGTCTATGCTGTTACACACGATCCGAAACTGGATGCCATTATGGACGAGTTCATTTCCCTTGTGGCTGCATCACAACGTGAGGATGGCTATATACACACTCAGGTGAATATTGCAGAACTGAATGCAAAGAAGAAAAAGGCAGAGAACAAAGACAATACTGTTGTTGGAACTGCCACAGGAACTGGTGCCGACGGAGCTCTTGGCAATAAGCTGAACTTCGAGACCTACAACCTCGGACATCTCATTAATTGTGCCATTGTACACAAGAGAGCAACAGGAAAAACCAATTTCTTCGATGTTGGTCTGAAGGCTGCAGAGTTCCTAATTAATTTCTCAAAGACAAATCCAGACGAACTGGCAAAGTGTGCCGTTTGCCCATCGCACTATATGGCTGTCGCAGAACTATACCGTGAGACTGGAGAGCAGAAATACCTCGAACTGGCACAGAAGCTGATTGACATACGTGGATCACAACCAGACGGCACAGACGACAATCAAGATCGTGAACCTTTCCGTGAGCAATATACAGCACGCGGACACAGCGTGAGAGCAAACTATCTCTATGCTGGAGCCACCGACCTCTTCCTTGAAACGGGAGAAGAGCAGCTCATGAAGAATCTTCAGCCTATATGGGAAGATATTGTATATAGAAAGATGTATATCACAGGAGGATGTGGCGCACTCTATAATGGTGTCTCTCCAGATGGTACAGACTATAAGCCAGTGAACTGGCAGCAGGTCCACCAGGCATACGGACGCCCTTACCAGCTTCCGCAGTCAACAGCCCATAATGAGACATGTGCAAACATCGGAAACCTTCTCTTTAACTGGCGTATGCTTCAGGCTACGGGAGAGGCGAAGTATGCTGATATCGTGGAGACTTGTCTATATAACAGTATTCTCACTGGCATCTCTCTTGACGGAAAGAAATATCTGTACACGAACCCATTACGCCTCTCTGACGAACTTCCTTACAACCTTCGTTGGAGCCGTGAGCGCAAGGCTCTCATCTCGTGTTTCTGCTGTCCGCCGAATACACTCCGTACTCTCTGCGAGGCTCAGGAATATGCTTATTCTGTTTCAAAAGACGAATATGTGGGTAAGAAGCTCGTACCAGGAACTCTATTTGTGAATCTCTATGGTGGTAGCACTTTAAATACGACGATGAACGGCAAACCGCTTTCTGTGAGTCAGAAAACCGACTATCCTTTCGATGGAAAGATTTCTCTTGCCATAGATGCCGTTGGAAAGAAATGTCTCGGAACTGTCAGCCTTCGTATCCCAGAATGGTGCGCCAACGCCACTGTTGAAATAAACGGAGAATCTCAGAATGTTTCTGTTACTCCTAACTCATATATCAACCTCGACCGCGAATGGAAAAAAGGCGATATTATCACTCTGAACCTTGAAATGCGTGCCCGTCTCATTGAGTCTAATCCGCTTGTTGAAGAGTCTCGTAACCAGGTGGCTGTAAAGCGTGGTCCAATTGTTTATTGTCTTGAGCAACAGGATGTAAAGGCTAATATTGATGATGTAATTATTCCTGCCGACATCACCTTAACTCCTACCGATATCACCATTGACGGTGTGAAGATGAAAGCCCTTGAAGGTACGGCAATCGTTGCTGAGGAAGCATCGTGGGACAAGACTCTATATCGTGAGATAAGTAGAAAAGAGAAGAAGGTATCTATTCGCCTCATACCTCATTTCGCTTACGGAAACCGCGGTATGCAGGATATGACCGTCTGGCTGCCATTGTCAAGATAAACGTTTGCCTCATAATTACGTGAACATCTAAAAAAAGTTGAAATGAAACTCTTAAAAGAAAATGGTAGGCTCTGTCTGTTGCTTTTGTCATTGCTTGTCTCCGCACCTTCTTTGGCGGCAGATATCTTCGTCTCTCCAAATGGTGACGATAGTAACGATGGAACAGAGGTAAGACCTTATAAGACACTAAGAATTGCACTGCGGCACGCAAGAAATCTCCGCCGACTGGCTGACCCTTCGGTAAAGGGCGGAATATTCATTCATGTCGCAAAGGGCACATATTCTCTACATGAGCCGCTTTATGTTCGTCCAGAAGACAGTGGCACAGAGGATAGTCCGACAGTGATAATGGGCGATGAGGCCGTTCTCTCTGGAGGTGTACAGGTAAAGGGCTGGAAGCGTCAAGGAAAGTTTCTCGTTGCTGACACTCCAGAATTCAACGGAAACCTCATAGATTTCCGACAACTTTACATAAACGGGAAGAAAGCCGTTAGAGCGCGTGATGTCATCAATTTCGATGACATGCAGCATATTCTCTCTCTCGACAAACCAAAGCAGATTATCTACGTTCGAGCAACTCCAATAATTAAAGCGCTTGCAAAAAGCTATGCTGCAAAAGATTATGCGCTCCGTCATGCTCCTGCAGAGATGGTGCTCCATGAGATGTGGTGTGTGGCAAACCTTCGCATTAAAAACATAACGATACAAGGCGACTCTGCTGCTGTCACTTTCCATCAGCCAGAGTCAACCATACAGTTTGAGCATCCATGGCCGTCACCGATGGTAAACACAAAACCGTTTGTGACTGAAGATGGAAGAACGCTAAATCTCAATTCGGCTTTCTATCTCATAAACCATCCGGCACTGCTCGATACACCAGGAGAATGGTATCATGACGTGAGAAACCATAAGGTGTATTACTATCCTCTGAAGGGAGAAACCATCAAGGAGGCTATTGCTCCAGCATTAGAAACTCTCATAGAGGTGGGAGGAACACCAGATAGACTGGTGAGGAATGTTCGTTTCTGTGGACTTTCCTTCATGCACACCACATGGATGCGCCCAACAACAGACGGCCATGTGCCTCTGCAGGCAGGAATGTTCATGTATGAGGGTTATAAACTGCGTCCACAGACACAGCGTCCAGATAGAAATAACAAGCTCGACAATCAGGGATTCTTAGGGCGACCAGCATCGGCGGTAACAGTCTCCTATGCCTCTTCTGTTGATTTCGATGGCTGTCGCTTCTTGCAGCTTGGCTCCTCAGGTCTTGACTATGTTGAAGGCACTCAAGGTGGCACAGTCTCTAACTGTGACTTCACAGAGATTGCAGGAAACGGAATCGTTGCTGGCTCTTTCTCACCTTCTGCCTTTGAGACACATCTTCCTTACGACCCTCAAGACCGTCGCACCATTTGCAATAACCTTATGATTGTCAACAATATGGTTCATAATGTCTCAACAGAAGATTGGGGCACTTTAGGAATATGTTGCGGATATGTCTCTGGGTGTATCATCGCACATAACGAGATATGGGATGTTTCCTATTCTGGAATTAATCTTGGATGGGGATGGACACAGTCGGTAAATGCCATGCGTGGAAATGAGGTGTATAGAAACTATATTCATCATTACGCTCGTCACATGTATGATTGTGCTGGTATCTACACTCTCTCTGCTCAGCCTAAGACATACATCTTAGAGAATGTTGTGGAGAAAATCTACAAGCCAATTTACGCTCACGACCCCAACCATTGGTTCTACCTTTATTGCGATGAAGGCTCGTCGTTCATAACCGTTCAAGACAACTGGACAGAAAGCGAGAAGTTCCTTCGCAATGCAAATGGTCCATGCAATATCTGGGAGAATAATGGTCCGCAGGTAAACGACTCTATTCGTGAGAATGCTGGAGTAAAGAGGTCGCTTGACATCAAGAACCTCCGCCGTGTTCTCCAGACAAAGAAGCCGAAGAAATAACTACATTCCTTCTAATTCCCACCCCTTACAAAAAAAAGTAACTCAAAAAACCAAGAACACTAAGTAGGTGTGCAAAATGATTTTTATAATCCTTGCACCGCCTACTGCGCATTATCAGCCAACCGACGCCAAGACGAGAGCAATATCAAGCTTGCTTGAATATTGCCGAGGCGCAAGGAGGAAGACGAAGTCAAATGACAACAGTCGAGTAGGAGTCGCTACACTCCTTTATGTCACAAACTGATTCTGCATCACCAATCAATACAATCATTATAAAAAATCATTTTGCACACCTACTTATCAATAAAAGAATATGAAAAACGAATCAAGTCTAAAGTCAACCATCACAGTATCGTTGACAAACTATCTTGACGCAGGAGCAATTGTTGCTGGAGCAAGCGGACTGACGCTATGGAAAGAATATCTCCAGCTTACGGAGGGCGACCTCGGATGGTTGAACGCAATCTCCGCAAACTGCCTCGGTGCTGCTATAGGAGCCATTATTGGTGGATTCCTTGCAGATAAATACGGACGAAAGTTCATATACACATACAACATGCTCATTTACATGTTGGGCGTAATGCTTATCATGCTTTCTGTGAATTTCCCTATGCTCCTTGCGGGATTCCTCGTAACGGGAGTGTCTGTTGGTGTGGGCGTTCCTGCTTCATGGACTTATATCTCTGAGAATTCTGAAACGGGAAATCGTGGTAGGAATATTGCGATCTCACAGATGGCATGGGGTGTCGGACCAACCATAATCCTCATTCTTGGCACTCTCCTTGCTCCTCCTTCCTCTGGTGAGGCTGGTGGACTCCTCTTCCCTTTTGTTGCTTCTGTTGCAGAGCTATTTGGCGTTTCCTCTGGTGCTGAGCAGTATATCTTCACCTCACGCATTGTCTTCGCCTCTCTGTTCATAGTGGCATTCATTGCATGGACTCTTCAGCGTCAGCTCGACGAATCAAAGGAATGGCTTGATGCAAAAGCATCTGGCGAGAAGCAGCCTTCCACCTTCGCTTCTTTCAATTCTCTTTTTAAGAACAAGACCAACATCAAGACAATGTTCTTCCTTGCAGGAATGTATCTCTCCTGGAATCTTGTCTCTTCTGTAATGGGATTCTTCCAGCAGCATATTTACGAGACTGCCGGTGGTTTGTCGAACGAATACGCAAATATGTTGTCGGTAGGACAGTGGGTGCTCATAATCATCTTCACATTCTTATTCTCGTTAGTGGTAGATAAACTGGCTCACAGACCGCTATATGCCTTCGGAGTGGGATGCGGAGTATTGGCATGGATAATGGTGCTTACAATTGGTATCACAAGCATAGAAGGACTTCTTGTCTTTACGACACTTTGGGCTCTTCAGGCTGGTGTCTCAGTTCAGACTTTCTATGCGCTATGGGCATCAGAACTCTTCCCAGCAAAATATCGTGCGGCAGCACAGGGAGTGATGTTCTTCGCCGTTAGAGGACTCTCTGCTGTTTGGGGCTTGGTATTCGTTTATATCTATGGTGAGGAAGGTGAGGGCTTCACACTTGCCGCCATACTCATGATGTCACTCTTGATTCTCTCCCTCCTTATCGGAGTAGTTGGTGCTCCGAGCACAAAGGGTAAGTCTCTCGAAGAGATCACTCGCGAACGATACGGAGACGATATCTAACAGCTCCTTTTCGGTCATAATCTCATAAGGATTTAATTCCTTGATTATTCCTTGAAACAAGGAATTAACTCCCTATGTAAAGAAATAATATAACATTAAAAAAAATAATAGAAAAAAATATGTGGATCACATACCCTGGCGACTTTGAAATCTGGCTTGGAAATATTTTCAACAATAGACGAACAGAACGAGGAGCAATGTTCCCGCCTTTCTGGAAACAGGACTCACATTATCCTACTGTAGAGTTCAGTACGGTTGTTGACCTTCCATTTGCCGACTCTATCTCAATCGCTTGTGAAGGGCACTATAATTTCATGCTCGACGGAAAACTGCAGTACGGGGAACCGAAGGAGTTCCTCGTTCCGGAAGGCAGACACACCATTAATATAAAAGTGTGGAACCAGTCAACACCTCCTGCCTTGTTTGTCTCTGGACAGGAAATAAATACCGACTCTTCATGGCTCGCCACCTATGAAGACAAGATATGGATTGACGAGAATGGTGTTGCACATGGCTCGGGCATTTACGTTCCTGCTGCCACTCATGCTTATTTCGATACTGTTGACCATTGTCCGTCAAAATTCTCCTTGAGCACGAAAAACATACAGCCTGTGGCAAAAGAAAAAATTCAGGGAGGAACACTCTACGATTTCGGAAGAGAAACAATGGGATTTATATTTCTCGGCCCTTGCTCTTCCGATTCCACTGTCTGTATCTTTTATGGAGAGTCGCGCGAAGAAGCTCTTGACCACGACCATTGTGAGACTCTTGATATCCTTGATGTCAAGGCATCAGAAACAACACAGACTCCTGTTGCTAAGGCTTTCCGATATGTGCATATAGTCACTGAAACAGAACAGAAACTCTCTGTTTCTGCACTCTTTGAATATCTTCCGCAGAACGAGGAAATGAGTGGCAGCTTTGAATGCTCTGACGATGAGGTGAACAGAATCTGGGAGATAGGAAAATACACCATGGACCTTACCACACGTGAGTTCTTCGTGGATGGTATAAAGCGCGACAGATGGACATGGTCGGGAGATGCTATTCAGTCGTATCTCATGAACTATTATCTCCGATTCGATACCGATACCGTGCGTCGTACTATTCGCCAGTTGCGTGGAAAAGACCCGGTTACTGCTCATATAAATACCATTATGGACTATACCTTCTATTGGTTCAAGTCCATTCTAGATTACTACGAATATACGGCTGACATCGCTTTCGTTAGGGAGATGTACCCTCGCATGCTTTCCTTGATGGAGTATGTGCTTGGAAGAACAGATAACGAGGGGTTTGCAGAGGGACAACCAGACGACTGGATTTTTGTTGACTGGGTTGACTTCCCAATGCACAAGCGTGGCGTCATGGCGTTTGAACAGATTCTCTTTGCAAAGAGTGCGGAGACGATGACTCTATGTGCGGAAATTCTTCGTGATAACCCTCTTGAAAACGCTCCACAGGGTTCTATAACAACAGCGCAGTATGCCTCTGATGCTGAGCGCTTTAACGATATATACCTAAATCTTAAGAAGAAAATCTTTCTTACCTTCTGGGACAAAGAGAAAAAGGCTTTTCTGCATAACATTGAAGATGGAAAGTTGAACACGATGGTAACAAAATTCCCGAACATGTTTGCTATTCTCTTCGATTATGTTTCAGAGGAAAGAAAACAGGATATTCTCCAACATGTCCTGCTCAACCCAAACGTAGAAGCTATAACAACTCCTTATATGCGCTTCTATGAACTTGAGGCGCTCTGCATGATGGGGAGACATTCCTTTGTAATGGAGGAGATAAAGAGCTATTGGGGTGGTATGCTGGAAAATGGTGCTACTTCGTTCTGGGAGAAATATGTGCCTTCAGAAAAGGGTACAGAGCATCTGCAGATGTACGGTCGTCCTTACGGAAAGAGCCTTTGCCATGCATGGGGTGCTTCTCCTGTCTATCTCCTTGGTAAATATTTCCTTGGCATTCGTCCTTTGAAACCAGGCTACAAAGAGTGGGAGTGTCGCCCAAATCTTGGTGGCTTGAAATGGATGAAGGGAAGTGTGCCAACTCCTTATGGTCCGATACATGTCTATGTCTCTGAGAAGAAAGTCACGGTGCAGTCGCCAGTTGTAGGAGGACATGTATATGTAGGAAACAAATGCGTGGATATAAATACAACAGATGTTGTAGAGATAGATTTATAATCTCTTGAAAACAAACAATATATGTTGCCATCAGAATTTTCAGAATATACATCACGAATCTTTGGAAAAGAGCGCTGGGAGAAATACCTGCGCTCTTTTCAGGAAGAGACTCCAGTGAGCATTCGTCTGAACCCTTTCAAGGCAGATGCCAAACGTCTTCAAATAATCAGTGAAGGGGCAGAAGAGGTGCCATGGTGCAGAAACGCATGGTGGTTGCAGAGTAGGCCTCGTTTCACTTCCGACCCTCTCTTCCATGCAGGGGCGTATTACGTTCAGGAGGCAGGGTCTATGTTCCTTGACACGGTGTTAAAGACATATATCACCTCACCCGTCTGCATGCTCGACCTTTGTGCTGCTCCTGGAGGAAAGTCAACTCTTTCCAGAGCTGCACTTCCAGAAGGCTCATTGCTCTTCTCTAACGAACCCGACCGCCGGCGTGCCAATATTCTTTTAGAGAATATCATCAAGCAGGGGTATCGGGATGTTGTTGTGACAAACAACTATGCTGAGGCGTATCGTAGAGAGAATATAGAGTTTGACGTTGTTCTTGTTGATGCACCTTGCTCTGGAGAAGGACTCTTCAGGCGAGACAATGCTGCTATAGATGAGTGGAGCGTGAAAAACGTGCGGAAATGTGCTGAGCTCCAGCGCACTATTCTTTCCGACATCTGGAACACACTAAAACCGGGTGGATTGATGATCTATAGCACTTGCACCTTCAATCTCCTTGAAGACGAGGAGAACGTCATGTTTCTGTGTGAGGAATACGGTGCTGAAGTGCTGCCGGTTCCTATTGAAGAAGAGTGGGGCATAACAGGCTCTCTGCATCCTGACTTCCATGCTCCTGTCTATCGCTTTATCCCTGGAGTGACAAAGAGCGAGGGACTCTTTCTTGCTGTCGTGCGAAAGCCGGGAGTCTTGAAGCCTGCAACCACTGAGAAGAAGAAAATCCTTGCAAAGCTGAAGAACAAACTGCATATTCTATACGATGGGGAGCCTCGGGGCGAGAAAAAGGGTAAAGATATTGTTCCAGCACATGCGGAGGCTTTGGCTATTCTGCCTGTTGAAAAGGCGTTTCCTTCTGTGGAGTTGTCCCTTGAAGATGCTCTTCGCTATCTCCACCATGAGACGTTGACTCTCTCTCCAGAGCTTCCTCGCGGATATCTCCTTGTGACCTATCAAGGTCTCTCGCTGGGATTTGTCAAAAACCTCGGAAACAGAGCAAACAATCTTTACCCAAAAGAATGGGCTATTCGTGTAATGAAATAAAAAAATATCTACTCTCTCTTGTATCATATCTATAAACATCTTCACTCTCTTGTACCATATCCATAAACATCTTCACTCTCTTGTATCATATCTATAAACATATTCGTTTCATCTTTCGAGAGTTCCGCATAACGGCAATGCTGAACATCATCGGACTCGTGCTTGCCTTCATGACCTTCTATAGCTTCTGGGCGAGGCTGAGGGAACAGGTGGCATGGGACACTTGTCACGACCAGTGGCAGGCTATCTACCGTGTGGAGTTGGAAGGAAATTTCCTCGGAGAAGATTCACTGCATTTTGCCAGTGTTCCAGCAAAGATGATACCAGAGATATGCAATGTTCCAGAAGTTCAAGGAGTGGGAGTTCAGCAGGTATGGTCACGAACGGTCTCTCTTCGCCAGAGTGAGAGCATCATTGAAATGCCATACAATAAAGGCTTTGGGCGCAGACTGTCGTTCTGGAGAAACGATAGTGTCTTCTCGGCATGCAAGGACTTCACCGTGGTGCAGGGAGACACCATTCTAAATGCTCTCATTCCTCTCTCTTTTGCAAAAGAGTTCTTTGGCGACAAGAATCCTGTTGGGAAGAAACTCTCTTTTACCATGGAGGGGAACGAAGAGACAAGAGTGGTGGCTGGGGTCTATGACGATTTCCCTTCTAACTGTTCGGTGCTCAACGCCATATATGATGTTTCTGACTCGAAAGATATTTATAACGGTTCTAACTACTCCTACAACCTCTATCTGAAAATCCCTGACCCAAGGAACATTGCAAAAGTGGAGAAAGAGCTTGAGAAAGTGTTCCTGAACACATGCGACTATGCCTTGCCAGAAGAAAACTCAATGTTCCGTGTGCAGCTTCGCTCCTTGCATGAAGCTTATTTCTCTGGAGTTGACAAGACGAAAGACAAGGGTAGCTATATCTTCATCGTAATAATATTCATGGCTGCCCAACTGCCGTTGGCTCTTGCTTATATAAACTTCGTGTACTTCCAAATGGCGGTGGCTCCTTACACCATAAAGACGAAGAATACACACCGTATCTTTGGGGCTTCGAAGTTTCGAGTGGTGTTCAATCAGGTGGCAGAGAACGTCATTCTTGTGGCTATTGCTTTCCTCGTGGCTATGGGCCTCGTCTTTCTCATTGATAGAAACAACGAGCTCGGATTGTCGCCTTTTGAGAACCTCTTGCTCGTGGGGTATACTCTCATTGCTGCGGCTTTACTGACTCTCTTCGCCACTATAACGCCAACAATCTACACCTCTTCTGTTCCGCTCGACATATCCATGAAAGGCGTACCAGCAATAACTCTGGCGGTGAAGCGCACTCGTGTCGCAAAGCTTCTCTTCCAAATGGTCACAAGCTTCGTGATTGTGGGATTCGCACTCTCGCTGATGTTCTATTTCTCTTATATTAAATATGGTGACTATGGCTACGAGAAGTCTGAAGTGGTCTTTGGAAAGATAAGCGCTTCGCTATCTTCTGAAAAGAAGGAGCAGATGGCTCGTGAGCTCATGACGCAGCCCGACATTCTCAATGTGAGCTATTCTGCTTTCCCTCTCGGTGGAGAAGATTCTTATCTCCGACTCTCTGTTGCTACCGGTGATTCCTCTCTCCTGCTCTTCACCATACTCCCTGCCGATCACCGTTTCCTCTCTACGCTTGGAATACGCATTGCGGAGGGAAGAAATTTTTCGCCAAACGATAGAAATGTTGTCATCCTTAACAAGGCGGCTGCAGAGCGTTATCCCTCTCTCCGTGTCGGGGAAAACCTGATGATAAACGGAAAAAACACTATCATTGGAATATGCGAGAACCTTAGAATAAGTTCCCTTCGCGAAGATAATGAAAATAATCCGGTTGCTTTCATTGTTGTTGACAGTGTGCGCTCTCCTGCTGGTACAGAGGTAAGAAACAACGTCATGACCATTCGCATTGCTCCAACATGCAGAAATCGTGATGAACTGCAAAAGAATATCCTTAACGTATATAGGCGATATACTTCTTCAACAGAACTGCTAACATTTGATTCTCCTGATAAGAGACTTTCAATAATGTACCGAAACGAGTATAGGTTTTTCGTAGAGGTGTCTATTCTGTGTGCTGTTTACGTCTTTATCACACTTATAGGTATTCTCTCTCAGGCAATGTTTGAAATTCAGTTCAGAAGACGGGAAATATTCATAAGACGTGTCTATGGTGCTACGATCTTGCAGATTCTAAAGATACGCATCATTTGGTGTGTGAAATATCTCACGCTCGCATTCGCCATTAGCCTGCCATTCATATACCTGCTCTCAACATTCGCTTTGCAGGATTATTTCGGTAGACCGAAATATCTATGGCTGGTTTATCCGCTGACATACCTTGTGGTTGCTCTCCTCATGCTCTCCACAATCTTCATTCATGGCATCTACTCTCTTCGTGGGAAGGTATACAAGATGTAATCACATTGTCTTTCCAAAAATATTAGAATGTCAGTGGATAGGGTAGTGGCTTCTTGAACATCTTAAAAACTTAGAATAGCTAAAAAAAAGATCATAATCATGATGATTGAACTTCAGAACGTAAGAAAATCATTCCGAACCGGAAACGTAGCAACCGTTGCGCTAAACGGACTGTCTCTAACAGTTGAGCAAGGCGAATATCTCGCTATCATGGGACCTTCTGGATGTGGAAAAACAACTCTACTGAACGTTCTCGGACTCCTTGATACGGCAGACGAGGGAAGGTATATTCTCGATGGGCAGGATGTCTCAAAGATTAGTGAACATGAGCGCACGCTTATGAGAAGGGGAAAGATAGGCTATGTCTTCCAGTCGTTTAATCTTCTCGATGAACTGACCGTAGCAGAGAATGTTGAACTGCCTCTCGTTTATCTCAACGTGCCAGCAGAGGAAAGGAAGAAACGTGTGCATGAAATTCTTAAAACACTCGCCATCTCTCATCGTGCCGGATTCTATCCACTGCAACTCTCTGGCGGACAGCAACAGAGGGTTGCAATAGCGCGCGCTGTAGTGGCAAAACCGCAGATAATTCTTGCTGATGAACCTACTGGTAACCTCGATTCTAAAAACGGAAAGGAGGTGATGGCAATCCTTCGAGACCTTCACCGTCAGGGAACTACAATCATCATGGTGACACACAACCAACGTGACGCTTTTCAAGCAGAGCGCGTGGTGAACCTCTATGATGGGCAGATTATCTCGCTATAGAAACCAAAACCTTATTTTACCTGAGGATTAGTCTAAAAGCCAATACCAAAACGAGACATTATTAACCTTTAACCTCAAATCCTTTCATTATGCTGACAGAAGAAACATTAAAAGGAGCATACAGTGAGGGAGAAGCTCTTGCGCTCTGTGAAGAAGTGAGAAAATCGTCTGATTTCCATACCTTCTGCAAGACGTTCATGCACTCCTCTGACTATCAGGTCACGAGAAACATGCTCTGGGCACTTACAAAGACTACGGAAGAAGAGCACAGTCAGTTGCAGCCGTTGTTGCACCCTCTCATAGAACTTGCCATGGCAACAGAAAACTCTTCTGTACGACGTCTCGCCCTCTCGAATATTGAACGAATGAAAATAGAGGAAGACGACCTCCGCTCCGATTTCCTCGATTTCTGTCTCGACCACATGCATGATGTCAATGAGCTTCCTGGAATACAGTCTGTTGCCATGAAATTATCATATCGCATGTGCCTCTTCTATCCAGAACTCATGGAAGAGATGATGCGCATACTCGATTCTATGGAAATGGAGTTCTATAAACCAGCAGTAAAAAGTGTCCGCAACAGAATCCTAAACGGGAAACTGCTGCGGAAAAAAAGTAAGAATCGTAAATAGGACATTCTGGCTGGAAGCCAAACTGTTTGCTATTGTCACTTTTTCTGGAGACTATTTCTTGAGATTTAGTCTCCAATGGATAGCATATTGACGTCCTGATTACTAAAAAGAATAGGCTTTTAGACTGTACCTCCTTCAGTTGCTCCATTTGTCTGAAAGTAAACTTTCGCCAATGGATATACAAAAAGAGCAGCTCAAAAATGAACCGCTCTTTCCTTTCAGAAATTAACCTTGCGGAGAGAACAGGATTCGAACCTGCGAACCGGTTTTGCCGGTTACACGCTTTCCAGGCGTGCCTCTTCAACCACTCGAGCACCTCTCCATAAGTGCAAAGGTACTAAGAATATTGGAACTGGCAAAACAAGGTGTTGGAATTTTAAGGTATTTTAATGATTCCTTTTCCTTTTAACTCCTTTTTATTTAATACCCATAGGTTCTGAAATGTTGAATCTCGAACTGTTCAACAGGTATTCTCACATGTCGTCCCTGATGTGTCTGGTCGCCGTTCAGACGTCGAACAACAGTTATCTTTCCACCATTTATTTCAACTTTTTCGCAACTCTCAAGTCCAATTCTTCTATCCGCTTTGTTTGCGTCCTTGAACGTAAGAACCACACCACTGCCAATCACTAAATAGTCCTCTTTTCCAAGGCGCAGCAAGATACAGCCAACCTCTGGCCATTCTGCATTTTTCGCACCCGGTTCCCAACCTAAGGAGTAGCTGTGGCGAACAGTGATCTTAATCCCATCGGGAGTGACAATCTCCTTTTCTCTCTCCTCGTTCGTCAAGAGTACACCCTCCATATCGTTCGTTCCCTGACGCTCAAGAATCAGCGGCTCTGTCTGTCGCAGAAGGCGGTAGGAAGCGGCGATAGGGGAGAGCGCCTCCACTTTCATGGAGAACGCATTCAGTTGGTCGTCTTGCGAGAGATCCATGCCCTCCATGTCAAGACCTTTTTGGTTGGAGAAGATGGGATAGTCTTCGATGCTGAACGGACAGAATCCCATTGCGCCATGGTGTCCGAAGGCATAGAGCGCATAGATTGCATCCTTGTCTTCAAGTCGGATTTCAGGGATAAACAACGGATTGTTATGGAGGTGATATTTCGCCAGCCAGTCTTTGAAGCCTTTGTCGTAGATATCCACGCCCAACACATCTATTGCCGGTGCTGCAGCATGCCATATATCTATAAGGTGTGCCAACGGACCTCCAGAAGGATATTCCCCAGGTTTTCTGCCCCTGCTGTTCAGCGCAACGTTCACAAACATCGGGATGTTGTAGACCTTTCTGCCAGCAGAGGCAATCTCCTGAACATATTTTGCATATGTCCAAGTCTGGAAGATCTCCTCACCATAGATGTCGTCTCCAAACACCTGTCCCCACGTCTTGTGGTTTGAATCGTGGCGATACCTTTCTGCGATATAGGGGTGCAGGGATTTTTTGTTCTTGTCGAGGTAGTTGGTAAGCTCTGTTGGGACATTACCCTTGTAAAGCTTTGTTGCATCTGCTGAATAGTCGCGCGGAACGTTTATCATACCAATCTCGTTCTCCACCTGCACCATCACCACCGTTTCCTCCTTGTCGTTCTCACGAAGATAGTCCATCAGCTTACAGAACGCACGTTTGTCAGCCTCTAAGACATTCTTGCTCAGAGAGCTTGCCTCCTCAACAGGCATTCCGTTCTTCATGTGAGCACGAGGGAACCGTTTGGTGTCTCTCTTAAACCAGCTGGGTGTGTAGCAGCTCATGCTGTTCTTCCATGCTCCAAACCAGAGCACAACAACCTTCAGCTCATTCTTCCTTGCTTCAGAAAGGATATTCTCCACGGTGGTCATGTCGAAGTGTCCCTCCTCTGGCTCTATAAGTTCCCAGGAGACAGGGGCGAGGACAGTGTTCAGTCCAAGTTTATGAAGATGCGAGAAATATTTCCTTACGTCCTCAAGGGTAGAGGCGGAGGAATTGCCCATCTCTCCTCCAATCATCAGCATTGGCTTTCCGTTTGCCACGATATGTGCTGTGTTTCCCTTCCTTTCCAGTCTCGGCTGTGCGAGTAGTACTGCTGACGTTATCAGCAGCATAAGCAATAGAATTTTTTTCTTCATAATAAATAGTGAAATTTCGTACTGCAAAATTATAATATTTCCACAAAAAAAAGTCCCTCATTTCAAAAAAAACTTTCCCGAGAGAAAAAATTAACCTAAAATCCGCAAGCAATCTCAATGGCAATCTCAATTGCAGTAAAGAGC
>CALZTP010000055.1 GCA_945829115.1 uncultured bacterium
CTTTGAGGGGGTAGTGTCAATTGTGACGTGGGAGTTCGAGTCTCCTCCTCTTCACCATTTTTTTTGAGATTGCGGAAATAGCTCAGTTGGTAGAGCACAACCTTGCCAAGGTTGGGGTCGCGAGTTCGAGTCTCGTTTTCCGCTCTCTTTTTTGTTCTTCTGAAAAAACACTATATCACATGAATTTATATATTAGGTATTTCGACAGCGAGACATTGGTGACAAATGTTGACGATGCATTGTATTTCTTGGATGGAATAAGAGAAATAGGCATGAACGATCGTATTGCAAACGATGTAAGGGAATATTTCGAAAGCGATAACCGTTTCCCGAAGCGTTATAAGGTACGTCCAAAGATTTATTTCATCATGATTAAGACTGATGCAAATACAATGGAGGAATTCAAGGATTATAGGAATCGCTCAGGAAACCAACCAGAACCTCAACAAAGTTATTCCCCAAAACAGCAGAGAAATACCTCTTTTGCAGAACATCCACAAGCACCTTTTGCAAGAGAAACAAAACGCAAAGACAAGACTTCCTCTCTCTATGATGAGTGTTTCGGATGGTATGAAGGAGCTTTCGACTTCAAGCGTGTTGTTACACTGCCATACACTGGGAAGAACGAATATCGCGACACACATTTTGTTGTTCGCTGCAAGGCAATGTCTGGAATAGACTGCTATAACAGAATCATTGACCATCTCTCAGAGCGCGTAGATAAGAGAAGTCAGTTCCCCTCTGCAAAGGGAAAGAATTTCTCCTTCCGATTCCTCGGATTTTGCAAGGAAAAGTAAGATACGCAATTCAATATACAAAAAATAACAATCCTATGAACAAGGTAATGCTGATTGGAAATGTTGGTAAGGAACCTGATGTAAGGTATTATGAAACCGACCAATGCGTTGCTCATGTGCGACTTGCCACAACTGAGCGTGGGTATACTTTGCCAAACGGAACACAAGTGCCAGACCGTACTGATTGGCATGCCCTCACCTTTAGTAAAGGGTTAGCAAAGGTTGTGGAACGTTATGTCCACACCGGAGACAAACTATATATTGAGGGGCGTCTCAGATATAGCAATATAGAAGATAAAAGGGGCATCAGACAGACCGTTGTCGACATTCTTGTGGATAATATGGAAATGCTCACACCAAAAGCAAAAAACCAAGAACCTTGATGCCTAAAAGCTAAACACAAAGAATGGTTTTAAAGCTTTAAAACGAAAAATCTGTGAATGGAGTTTTAATAGAAATGCAAAAAACGTTAAAATACTATCGCTGATTTCCTCGAAATTTCCATAATCCATTAAAAATGAGTAATTTTGCAAAGTCTTTACGTGTTAAAGATACATTATCTAATTATTAACCGCAGGACGTGTCCTGCATAAAACAATTATTTAACAAAAAATATGGCAACAAAAATTCGCCTCCAGCGTGGTGGTCGCAAGAGCTACGCATTTTACAGCATTGTAATTGCTGACTCACGTGCTCCACGTGACGGACGTTTCGTAGAGAAGGTTGGTACCTACAACCCTAACACAAACCCTGCAACCGTATGTCTTAACTTTGAGCGCGCTCTCCACTGGGTAGAGTGTGGCGCACAGCCAACAGACACCGTTCGCACTATCCTCAAGAACGAAGGCGTGTTCCTCATGAAGCACCTCAAAGGTGGTGTTAAGAAGGGCGCATTCGACGAGGCTGCTGCTCAGCAGAAGTTCGAAGCTTGGAAGCAGGCAAAGGTAAACAGCTTCGAAGCTGTCCGCAACAACGACGCACAGGCAAAGAAAGAGGCTCAGGCTAAAAACCTCGCTGCAGAAAAGGCTGTAAACGAGGCTATCGCAAAGCGAATCGCTGAGAAGAAGGCTGCAGCGGCTCAGGCTGCTACAGAAGAAGCTCCAGCAGAAGAAGCTTAGTCTTTCTAACGTATGTTCTCTGTTTCTTGAGGGCATAGCCGTATTTACTTTTGATTCTCCATTGGGACTTCCTTTTCGGAAGTCCTATTTTTTTTCTCCTTCTTTTCCGATAAGTGACAAGAAAAACATCAAAAATTTGTTCTATGGCATTATTTTTCGTCAAAAGGTAGAAAAAAATGCGCTCAGATTTTCATATTTCAGCAAAATATATTACCTTTGCAGTCTGAAAGGTATTAGAGTGATATTTTTTGCCCTTTCAGGATTCTTTTACAGGAAAGATTTTGGGTTTTCTTTCAGGAAAGATTACTTGTAGGTGACAAGAATACCTCGTAACCTTTTTTCATCGCCTACATACATTACACATTATTATAATCCGTCCAATATGAAAAATCAACCAAAAAAAGTTCTTGTCCTTGGTTCCGGTGCATTGAAAATCGGACAGGCGGGCGAGTTTGACTATTCAGGTTCTCAGGCTCTGAAGGCTCTTCGAGAAGAAGGAATACGTTCTGTTCTCATAAACCCGAACGTAGCTACTATCCAGACCAGTGAGGGTATTGCAGACAAGGTTTACTTCCTTCCTGTAAACACACACTTTGTTACGGAGATCATAAAGAAAGAGCGTCCGGATGGTATCATGCTTGCCTTTGGTGGACAGACGGCATTGAACTGCGGTACTGAACTCTACCTTAGTGGGGTGCTTAAGGAATATGGCGTAAAGGTGCTCGGAACAAGCGTAGAGGCTATCATGAACACAGAAGACCGTGACCTCTTCGTAAAAGAGCTCAACAAGATAGACCTCAAGGTGCCTGTTTCAAAGGCATGCGAGAGTCTTGAAGAAGCAAAGGCGGCAGCAAGAGAGATTGGATATCCAATCATGATTCGTTCTGCCTATGCTCTTGGTGGTCTTGGCTCAGGTGTTTGCTACAATGAGGAGGAATTCACAGAATTGGCAGAGTCTGCCTTCACCTTCGCTCCTCAGGTGCTTGTTGAGGAGAGCCTAAAGGGATGGAAGGAGATAGAGTTCGAGGTCATTCGCGACTCTAACGACCATTGCTTCACAGTCGCTTCCATGGAGAACTTCGACCCTCTGGGCATTCACACCGGAGAGTCTATCGTTGTGGCTCCTACCTGCTCCCTTACAGACGAGCAGGTGAAGATGCTCCAGGAAATTGCCGTGAAGTGCGTAAGGCATCTTAATATTGTAGGTGAATGTAACATCCAGTATGCATTTAATGCAGAAACAAACGACTATCGAATAATCGAGATAAACGCTCGACTCTCACGCTCTTCAGCACTGGCTTCAAAGGCCACAGGATACCCTCTCGCTTTCGTCGCTGCAAAGATTGCTCTCGGATACACACTCGACCAAATAGGAGAGATGGGCACAACAAATTCTGCTTATGTGGCTCCTTCTCTCGACTATCTCATCTGTAAGATTCCTCGCTGGGACTTGACAAAATTCTCTGGCGTAAGCCGTAAGATTGGTTCAAGCATGAAGTCTGTTGGTGAGATCATGTCTATCGGACGCACCTTTGAAGAGTTGATTCAGAAAGGCTTGAGAATGATAGGGCAGGGCATGCACGGCTTTGTTGGCAATGAGCATACTCGCTTTGAGAATCTTGACGATGAGTTGGCAAACCCTACCGACCTCCGCATCTTCGCTATCGCTCAGGCTCTTGAGGAAGGATATACCATCGACCGCATCTACGAGCTTACAAAGATTGACCCTTGGTTCATTGGTAAGCTGAAAAATATCGTTGACTTCGAACATAAGCTGAAGGAATACAATGCCATTGAAGACGTTCCTGCTGACGTTCTTCGTGAGGCAAAGGTGCTCGGATTCTCTGACTTCCAGATAGCACGCTTCGTGCTGAAGCCAAACGAGGGAAACATGGAGAAGGAGAACCTCGCCGTGCGTAACTATCGTAAGTCTCTCGGCATTCTCCCTGCTGTAAAGCGCATTCCGACTGTTGCCAGCGAGCATCCAGACCTCACCAACTATCTCTACATGACTTACGCCGTAGAGGGATATGATATCAACTACTACAAGAATGAGAAGACCGTAATCGTGCTTGGCTCAGGAGCTTATCGCATCGGCTCTTCTGTAGAGTTCGACTGGTGTTCTGTGAATGCCATCAACACAGCTCGAAAGTTAGGCTATAAGTCTATCATGATAAACTACAATCCAGAGACCGTCTCTACAGACTACGACATGTGCGACCGTCTCTACTTCGATGAACTCTCTTTCGAGCGCGTTCTCGATGTCATTGACCTTGAGAGTCCAAGAGGTGTTATTGTCAGTGTTGGCGGACAGATTCCTAACAACCTCGCCATGAAACTCCATCGTCAGGCAGTGCCTATCCTCGGTACTTCACCTCTCAGCATCGACCGTGCCGAGAACCGTGGTAAGTTCTCTGCCATGCTCGACCAGCTTGGCATAGACCAGCCAAAGTGGAGTGCGCTAACTTCTATGGAAGACGTTCAGAAGTTCATCGATGAGGTTGGATACCCTGTTCTCGTGCGTCCTTCCTACGTTCTCTCTGGAGCTGCCATGAATGTCTGCTATTGCGACGAGGAACTGAAGAGATTCCTTGCTGCCGCTTCTGAGGTGTCAAAGGAATATCCTGTTGTTATCTCACAGTTCATGACAGAAACAAACGAGATTGAGTTTGATGGCGTTGCTCATAACGGAGAGGTAATAGAATATGGTATCTCTGAGCACGTAGAGTATGCTGGCGTGCACTCTGGAGACGCAACAATGGTGTTCCCAGCTCAGGAGATTCGCTTTGCCACCATCCGTCAGATAAAGAAAATCTCTCGCGCTATCGCTAAGGAGTTGAACATCTCCGGACCTTTCAACATCCAGTTCCTTGCAAAGGGTCGTGATGTGAAGGTGATAGAGTGTAACCTCCGTGCTTCACGTTCATTCCCATTCGTTTCAAAGGTGCTGAAGCGTAACTTCATTGAGACAGCAACGAAGATCATGCTCGACGTTCCTTACCAGAAGCCAGACAAGTCAGCATTCGACATTGACCGTATGGGCGTAAAGGCATCTCAGTTCTCATTCGCTCGTCTGCAGAACGCCGACCCAGTACTCGGTGTTGACATGAGCTCAACAGGTGAGGTTGGATGTATGGGAGATACCTATGAAGAGGCACTCCTCAACTCTCTCATTGCCACTGGCTATAAGATTCCTTCAAAGCAGAAGGGCATCATGCTCTCTTCTGGTGGGGCAAAAGAGAAGGCATCACTCCTTGACGCTGCTCACGCACTTGTGAAGAACGGTTACACCATCTATGCTACCGAAGGAACAGCGAAGTTCCTCAACGAGAATGGAGCCACTGCAATTGCTGTGGGATGGCCTGACCAAGAGCACGAGAACCTCCCGAATGTTATGGAGATGATTTCAAACCATCAGTTTGACCTTATCATAAACATTCCGAAAGACCATACCAGACGTGAGCTTACAAACGGTTATAAGATTCGCCGTGGAGCCATCGACCACAATATCCCTCTTATCACCAACGCTCGTCTTGCAAAGGCATTCATTGAGGCATTCTGCCAACTCTCTCTTGAAGACATCCAGATCAAGAGCTGGCAGGAATATGAATAAAAAAATCTAATCTCCTGTCAGCAGGAATATCAAAAAAATGCTGGCAGGAATATGAATAAAAAAAATCTAATCTCCTGTCAGCAGGAATATCAAAATTGCAGGCAGGAATATGAATCATAAAAAAGAATCCCATTCGACACTGTTTCGGATGGGATTCTTTTTCTCTTATAAATATGGAGAATGATTATCTGTTTTTGCCTATCGATATATTATGCTCTCACACAGTTATTTATCGAAGAAACACCCTACAATTTCTTGAAGTCGGAGGCAGGATGCTTGCAAGTAGGGCAGGTGAAGCCTTCTGGGAGAGTCTCACCCTCATAGACATATCCACAGACGGTACATATCCATCCCTTCTTCGTCTGCTGTTGAGGAGCAGTCTTGATGTTTGAGTGATAATAAGCGTAAGTAGCAGAAGGAGTCTTCTCAGTGGAGAAAGCGTCTGTCACGTCTGCAATAAACATAATGTGCGTACCAAGGTCAACCTTCTGAACGACCTTTGCGCTTATCACGGCATTCACTCCGTTAACAACATAGATGACACCATTTTCCAACCTGTAGAATTCAATTCCCACAACCTTGTCGGTGTCCTTGCCGCTTTGAAAGCCCCAATGCTTGAAAGTGTCGAACGAAGCCTCTTCAGAAAGAACTGAAACGTTAAAAACTCCTGTTCGCTCAATCATTCCGCAGGTGTAGTTACCTTTGTTTATTGTAACAGAGATTCTCACTGGGTCGTTAGTAACCTGTATAACAGTATTTGTTATACAACCATTGTCTTTTCCCTCTTCATTCGCAGTAACCACGAAGAGACCGTATGACAATTTGAATAATGCGGTCATGTCCATAATAACGATAATTCTTTTAGCTAAGTTTGTTATTGTTTACTAGTAGTTTGTAAACTCTAAAAGTTGATTTTGAAAATGCAAATTAAAGCCTATTATTCAACACGAACATCAATCGACGTTTGTAAACTTTTAGGCTTTACAAACTACTAGTTTGTTTTTTTATCGGAGTAGTCTGTTGACGCTTTGGAGGAAGAACAACGGTAGAGTCCTGAGGCTGTGGCTCCTCCTCTTTCTTGTCGAAGTCAGCACTCTCAAACGAACCTTTCGAGTTTGTTACAAGGTATCGCGTCATACGCTCATCGCTTTTGAAATAAGTGCCCTCCATTGTTCGTTCAGGAGTAATGACTTTTGAGAACATGTGACTGTAGAACTCTCGTCGTTGCTGGTCCCAAAATAGTTCTTCACTGGCAAAGCGAAGACCGTCAACGGTACGTATACGCACATTGCCGCGTAACTCCCACATGCGCTCCTGGTCGAAGTAATAGGCAGTGTCTGCCTGCACAAAAGCCTCGATATGGAATTTCTCGTCAAACTGTTCCATGAAGATACCCTTTCTGAATGTCCATCGTGAAGGAGTCCTAACCGTGTTCACATCCCATTCCTCTGCCACAATGCGATATTTCATTATTCCAGAGTCAGAGATAACGGTGTTCACTCCATAGCTGGTCATCATAGATGCAGAGTCTCTGTCGTAAACGGCAGGTGCAGTATGTTCCTTCTCTCCTCCACATGAGGCGAGCACTGTCAAAGCAAGGAATAAAACATTAAAAGATACAGATGCTGTTAGCATCCGTATCTTTGGTTTATGGTGTTTAAGTGTCATTGTTCGTAACATAATTCAATAAACAGTTTCTCCGTTCATGGAGTGAAAAGGGAGGAAGAAAATGAAATTCTGTCTGTGAGATTATTCCACCTTCCACTTCTGGAACCAGCGTTCATTGAACGTGATGCCGATATTTATACGGAAGGTGTTCTCACGTATCATGCCAGTGGCGTTGTTCTGTGCCCATTGTGCAGAGATGTTCAGCATGGAGCGGTTGTTCCAACTGTTCGAGATAGGAAGTCCGAGACCAATTGAAGCACTGATCTCTTTCGGTCCATCATGCCCATTTATATTTAAATAAGGTGTTGCATAGCTTGCACCCGCCCTTACGTGCACCCGGTCGAGATATTTTCTGCTATTAGCATTGTTCACGAATTCTCCACCAAGTGCAACCTTGTGTCGATCCTGATATGCACTCTTTGTAACCTCGTAGCCTTTGTTCGTAAGGTCAGGGAATATGCATTTGCTCCATTGCTGGAGTGTATAGTCTGCACCGAGACGAATCTTTTTTGTGTGATACCAAGCAAGACCAACAGAATAGGTGTGAGGAATGCCTATGGCTTTGTTGTGAGTAACGGTAGTGGTGTCAGAGGTGTTCAGCGAATTACTTATCTCCTGAAGTGTAGCAGAGCCTCCAAGGTCGTGTCCGAGAGAATATGTTGCACCGAGCGTGACGTTGTCCTTGCTGTTTATCTTGAACGTATATTGAGCACCGATGTCTAACTTGTAAGAGTTCACCTCAGCAGAATAATATCTTCCTATGGTGTTCGCATTCTCGTCGGTGTATGAGTTCACCACATTTCTGTTGTACGATCCCCAGAGGTAACCGATATTTGCACCTATAGAGAAATTCTTTATCGGCTGCCAGCCAGCACCGATATACATCACTCTTGTGCCTCCAGAGCCGTTATATAGAGTTGTGTATGATGTTGTAGAGCCTTCAGAGACCTTGTTCGTTGTATAGTAGTTGTAACCAATATTTGATATTGGAATGATTCCAACACTCATACCAAATCGTGGAGCTACTCTGAACGACATGGTGACATATTCGAAATTCGAATTGTTTGCATTCAGCTTCCTATTTCCTTCCTTGAAGTTCGTAACCTGAAAAGCAGCTCCAACATCAAACAAGAAAGTGAGGCTGTCCACATGTGCATAAGAGGCAGGATTCTGATGGTTTATCTGATTACTTTCATGCATACCCTGTGCCACTCCGCCCATAGCTCGGTTGAAGCCAGTAGACTGGTCGCTGAGAAGTCCTAAGCCGTACTGGCTATATGGGGAGTTTGTGCCACTTTGTGCAAAAGCCATGGTAGGCAGAAGCATCAAGAATAAAAAAGTTTTCTTCATGTTTTTGTTTTTTCGATATTCTGGTAAAGTGGAGGAAATCTTCCCGCCAACTTACTTAAAACTGTTAAAATACCTGCGTTGCAGGTGATGGAAATCTAAATTTGCTGCAAAATTAGTATTTTTTTTGGGAAAAAGAGTACGGAATCTCAGAAATATAAGTTATTTTTGCATCGTGAAACAATTATATATATATTTCTTAGCATTTTTGCTACTCTTTTTTTCAATAAAAGAGCATGCAGCAGCACAAAGGGTTGACTACGACTCTTTGCGCGTCTCCCTGCTCACCTGCTCCCCACATGATGAGGTTTACAGTCTCTATGGCCATACTGCCCTAAGAATAGAAAACCTTCAGACGGGAGAAGATTTTGTTGTCAACTACGGAATATTCTCTTTTGAGAAGCCCTTTTTCATCCTTCGCTTCGTATTTGGATTGACAGACTACGAGATGGGAATCATTCCACTGAATTATTTCATGGAAGAATATTCCTATTGGGGAAGCAGCGTCACCCAACAAGTCTTGAATCTCACCAAAGTAGAGAAAGAACGCTTCATGTTGGCATTGAGCGAAAACTATCGTCCAGAGAACCGTGTCTACAGATACAATTTCTTCTACAACAACTGCACCACAAGAGCTCGCGACATACTCGTAGAGTCGTTAGACGGAGCTGTGGAATACAACGATACCGTTCCTGATCAACTCACATTCCGAAAGATGTTGCACGAAAAAACTGCCGCGCATCCATGGGCTGCTCTGGGGAACGATCTGCTCTTGGGAATAGGTGCCGATAGGGAAGTGAGCCTTGACGAGAAACAGTTCCTTCCAGAAGATATGCTCCTTTCTGCCGATTCTGCATATATTCTTCAAAACGACGGAACACGGAGAAAGCTCGTAAGCGAGAAAACAATCCTCCTTCCGGCTCGTGACATACCGGCTGAAAACAGTTCCTTCCCCTCGCCAGTTGTAATCTCAGGTGCCATACTCCTTCTATCCGTTCTCTTCTCTTTTGTGGAATGGAAAAAGGGAAATTATTTCTGGTGGTATGACATTCTTCTGTTCCTGCTCTGCGGAATCTGCGGAATCGTTCTCACTGCCATGATATTCTCGGCACACCCCACGGTGAGCCAGAATGCTCAGATACTCCTTTTCAATCCCCTTTTCCTCATCTTCGGCATAAAGGCTATAGTGAGGTTTAGGAAAGGAAAGATGCACTGGTTTTGGCTCGTGGAGATTCTCTTCCTGTGCCTCCTGCTCGTGGTCTATTCTTTCGAGATTCAATGGCTCGACCCTTCAGTGCGTCTTCTGACATTATCTGTGCTTCTGAGATGTGCCATGAAGATTGCTCTTCCTTCAAAGAAACCAGCAGTTCTCAAGTAACGAGAAAGTCTCTGAAGAAGAAATAGAAAGCCCCCAAAAAATACATTTAAGTAATAAAAATATTAAAAACCAAACATACGTTTTGAATAAATATCTCTATGTCCTAATTCTCGCCATGCTGGCATCTGTAGAGGCAGAAGCTCAGCAAGTGGTGAAAGAACCGTCACAGTCGGGAAAACCGCGACTCGTGGTGAATATCGTGGTCGACCAATTATGCAACGACGACCTCGATGAATATCTCTCCCTATGCGGAAACGACGGCTTTAAGAAACTGCTCTCCTTAGGAAAAGTCTACAAGAACGGAAAGATGCCGTTCCTTCCTCTCGACTGCGCCTCTGCAACAGCAGCCATCTCTTCTGGCTCATACCCTTTCTACAACGGAATACCTTCCTCAGAATGGATTTCTCGCAAGACAACCCTTCTTATGTCTTGCACCGCCGACCAGAAATCCTTGCTAACCCCACGCGGCAACTCGCCTTCTCCAGTGAACCTTCTTTCCTCAACTCTTTCAGACGAACTGAAAGTGAGCACAGAGAAGCGTGCAAAGGTCTATGGCATAGCAGTAGATAGCGAAGCAGCAATATTCCTTGCTGGGCATTGTGGAGATGGCGCTTACTGGCTTGATAATGAGTCGGGAAGGTGGCTTTCGTCAGAGTATTACTCTCAAGAACCTTCTTGGCTTCAGAACTATAACGCTACTGTTCCTGCAGCAAAAAAAATCAAGAACGGCAAGAGTCAGTTCACAGGAAACTCTCGCTTCCTTGACTATAAGCGCTCCGCTTTTGTCAACGGAGACATCACCAACCTTGCCCTTGAGTGCGTATCGTCTGCTCTTCTCGGCACTGACGACGACACCGACCTCCTCAGCATTCAGTATTATGCTGGACAGCCTTACAAAGAAGGAAAGATAGACCTTCTGCAGAGTTTGCGTGATACATACCTGCAGCTTGACAATGCCATCGGAAAACTGCTCTCTGGAATAGAAAGCAGGGTAGGGCGCAACAACGTTCTCTTCGTTCTTTCATCTACCGGATACAAAGAAGAGCAACATACCGACTATTCTGCCTATAACGTACCGTGCGGAACAGTATATATAAACCGTACGGCAAACCTTCTGAATATGTACCTCTCCGCAATCTACGGACAGGCACATTACGTGGAAGGCTACCATAGCAATCAGATTTACCTTGACCGAAAAGCGATTGAACGCAGAAAGCTGCGCCTTACAGACGTTCTCGAGAGGTGCAAGGAAATTCTGATCATGTCTGACGGCATTAGCGATGCAAAGACAATCTTCTCGCTAATGAATGCCAACGACGAGAATTCAAAGATGATGAGAAACGGAATGTCTACCGATGTTTCTGGAGACATCATCATCGAGACTTTCCCAGGATGGAAGATCGTTAACGAAAATCTCTCTCGAACCTATCCCGCAAAGCAATATGGACTCTCTTTCCCCATCATCTTCTATGGTGCTGGGATAGAGAAAGAAACCCTCTTAGAGGAAGTAACTGCCGATCGCATAGCCCCAACCATCAGCAAGTCCATTCGTATTCGGGCACCAAATGCATGTAAGACAACATCCCTGAAGTAATTTAACATCGTATCAAGAAGAATGCGGTTAAAAATTGTAAACAGATATAATATTATCAAAAAAAAGTATTAACTTTGCAATTTAAATGGAAAGGACTCAAGAATAGGCATTCAGAACATTTGCCACTTCTTTCCTTCCCAAGTCTTACAAATGCATAAAAACAATAATATCAGATATGAATTTTTTAAGTTTTATACAATCAATTTTCGGTAATAAGTCGTCACGAGACATGAAACTCATTCAGCCTTTCGTGGAACAGATAAAGGCGGCTTACGACGAAGTGAAAGCCCTCGACAACGATGCTCTTCGTGCAAAGACAAAAGAGCTTCAGGCTTATATACGTTCAAAGGGCGAAGAGAAGCTTGCTGAGATAGAGAAGCTCAAGGGAACTATCGAACAGACGCCTCTCGACCAGCGTGAGCCAATCTTCAACCAAATCGACAAACTCGACAAAGAGGTTCTCGAAATCTATGAACAGGCTCTCAACGAGGTGATGCCAGTGGCGTTCTCTATTGTGAAAGAGACAGCACGCCGATTCACTGAAAACGAGGTCACCGTGGTCACAGCAACAGATTTCGACCGCGACCTCGCTGCCGACCCACGCAAAGACTTTATCACCATAGAAGGCGACAAGGCTCTCTATCACAACCATTGGACAGCAGGTGGAAACGACCTGAAATGGGAAATGGTCCACTACGACGTGCAGCTCTTCGGTGGTGTCGTGCTTCATCAGGGAAAGATTGCTGAGATGGCAACTGGTGAGGGTAAGACGCTCGTGTCCACTCTCCCCGTCTTCCTCAATGCCTTGACAGGAAATGGCGTTCACGTGGTCACGGTCAACGACTACCTCGCAAAGCGTGACTCTGAATGGATGGGACCGCTCTATGAGTTCCACGGACTCTCCGTAGACTGTATCGATAAGCATCAGCCAAACTCCGATGCTCGCCGCAGGGCTTATAACGCTGATATCACCTTCGGTACAAACAACGAGTTCGGTTTCGACTACCTCCGCGATAATATGGCTCTCTCACCTTCCGACCTCGTGCAGCGTCGTCATAACTACGCCATTGTCGACGAGGTTGACTCTGTGCTCATCGACGATGCTCGTACACCGTTGATCATCAGTGGTCCGGTACCAAAGGGCGACGTGCAGATGTTTGAAGAATACCAGCCACTTGTTGAACGCCTCGTGGAAGTGCAACGCAAGTTAGCAACACAATACCTTGCAGACGCAAAACAGCTCATCACACAAGGAAACAACCTTATGGAGCAGGGAAAGAAGAACGAGGCAGAGGAGACTCTCGACCAGGGCTTCACGGCTCTCTATCGTTCCTACAAGGCACTCCCAAAGAACAAGCCTCTCATCAAATATCTCTCCGAGGAGGGCATCAAGGCTGGTATGCTTAGGAAAGAGGAATATTTCATGGAGCAGAACAACCGCAAGATGCCTGAAGCTGTTAAGCCGCTCTATTTCGTTGTCGACGAGAAACTGCACTCCTGCGACCTCACCGACAAGGGTACTGCATGGCTTGCCAACGAGGTGAAGCAAGAAGACCTCTTCGTGCTCCCAGACATCACTTCTCAGCTGTCTGCTCTTGAAAGCGATAAGACCATCTCGGAAGAGGAACGTCTCGCAAAGAAAGACGAGATGCTTTCTTACTATGCTGTGCAGTCGGAACGTGTACACACCCTTCAGCAGCTTCTCAAGGCATACTGCATGTTCAACAAAGACGACGAATATGTCGTTATGAACGGTGAGGTGAAGATCGTCGACGAACAAACGGGACGCATCATGGAGGGACGTAGATGGAGCGACGGACTTCATCAGGCTGTTGAAGCAAAGGAACACGTGCGCGTAGAGGCTGCCACTCAGACGTTCGCCACCATCACTCTCCAGAACTACTTCCGAATGTATCATAAGCTTGCGGGAATGACCGGTACTGCATCTACCGAAGCAGGTGAGTTCTGGGATATCTATAAACTCGATGTCGTAGAGATTCCAACAAACCGTCCTGTGGCACGAAAAGACCTTGAAGACCGTGTCTATAAGACAAACCGTGAGAAGTACAATGCAGTTATCGAGGAAATAGAGGCAATGAGAAACTCTGGGCGTCCAGTGCTCGTCGGTACTACATCTGTCGAAATCTCTGAACTCCTCTCTCGAATGCTGAAAATGCGAAACATTCCGCATCAGGTGCTCAACGCAAAGCTGCATCAGAAAGAGGCTGACATCGTTGCTCTGGCAGGACAGTCCACAAACGGACTTGGTGCCGTGACCATAGCAACAAACATGGCGGGTCGTGGTACCGATATCAAACTCTCGCCAGAGGTGAAAGCGGCTGGTGGTCTCGCCATTATTGGTACCGAGAGACATGAAAGCCGTCGTGTAGACCGTCAGCTGCGCGGACGTGCAGGACGTCAGGGCGACCCAGGCTCTTCTGTCTTCTACGTCTCCCTCGAAGACAAGCTCATGCGTCTCTTCGCATCAGAGCGCATAGCAGCTGTCATGGACCGTCTTGGCTTCCAAGAGGGTGAGCGCATCGAGGCAAAGATGATCACCAATGCCATTGAGCGTGCACAGAGAAAGGTAGAAGAGAACCACTTCGGCACTCGTAAGCGCCTCCTTGAATACGACGACGTTATGAACCGTCAGCGTACAGTGATCTACAACAAACGTCGCCATGCCCTCATGGGTGAGCGTATCGGTATGGACATCGCAAACCTCATCTGGGATCGTTGCGTCTCTATCATAGAGAACAACGACTATGTTGGCTGCCGTGAGCAGTTCCTGAAAGTCCTCGCACTCGAATGCCCATTCTCTGAAGAGGAGTTCAAGGCTAAGAACCCTGAAGAGCTGGAGGAGACAGCTTTCCGTGCTGCCATGGATAGCTTCGAGCGCAAGACAGAGCGCATTCGCCAGATGGCAATGCCAACCATCAAGGAGATTCAAGAGAACTACAGTCATATCTACTCTCGCATCATTGTACCTATAACAGACGGTAAGCACATCATTCAGCTCCCTTGCGACCTTAAGGAGGCTTACGACACTGAATGTGCTTCTGTTGTGAAGCAGTTCGAAAAGACCGTAATGCTTCGAATCATCGACGAGTCGTGGAAGGAGAACCTCCGCCAACTCGACGAACTAAAGCATTCTGTGCAGAACTCAAGCTACGAGCAGAAAGACCCGCTCCTCATCTTCAAACTTGAGAGCGTGAAGGTCTGGGACAATATGATCAACGAAATGAACGACCGCATCGCCTCTATTCTCATGCGTGGACAACTCCACGTTCAACAGCCTGAGGAGGTGAAGGAAGCTGCTCCAGAGGAACACCAGCAGAGATACACAGAGCATAAGGCTGATGCCAACGCTCCTCAGCAGCAACTCTCGGAGACTCAGCAGCAAATGCGTCAGGCGGTGCAGAGGCAAGAGCAAGTGCAGCGCACTCCAATCGTTCGCGATAAACTTCCTGGACGTAACGACCCTTGTCCGTGTGGCTCAGGAAAGAAGTTCAAGAATTGTCACGGAAAAGGTCTTTAATTCATTGAAAACCAAAAGGTAATCATCAGTCAGAAGACTCTTCTCTTTAACCTTTGGTTACCTCTCAACAAGCCTTATGACAGTAGGGTGGGGCTCTCCTCTTCTATTGCCATAAGGCTAAATACATTAAATATAATATTAAGGTGGGAAAAAATCTCCACCATAACAACGTCTCTCTTACCCCTGCGTCAGACAATAAAAACAACAAACACTATCATGCTTACATTAAAACTTCTTACAGAGGATTATGACCGCGTAATCAGCGGCCTTGAGAAAAAAAGATTCAATGGTGCGAAGGAAGCTGTCGACAACGTTCTCGCTGTCGATAGAAAGCGTCGTGAGGCACAGCAGAAGGCTGACGCCCTACTTGCTGAGCAGAAAAAGGCTGCCGCTGAAATCGGAAAGCTCATGAAGAGTGGCGATAAGGAGGGGGCTGAGAAAGCTAAGCAGCACGTCGCAGAACTCAAGGAAAGCACAAAGGAGTATGAAAACATCAAAGCGGAAGCAGAGAAGGAAATGGAGACTCTTCTCTGTCAGATTCCAAACATTCCATACGACGAGGTCCCTGAGGGCTCTTGCGCAGAAGACAACTGGGTGGTGAAGTCAAACCTCAAAGAATGTGTCGTTGGAGAAGATACTGTTGGAAACTGGACATGCAACCCTGAGAACGGGGAGGCTAAGCTGCCACACTGGGAACTGGCAAAGAAATACAACCTCATTGACTTCGACCTCGGAGTGAAGATAACAGGTGCCGGATTCCCCGTATATATCGGAAAGGGAGCACAGCTGCAGCGAGCACTAATAAACTTCTTCCTCGCAGAGGCAAACAAGGCCGGATACACCGAGATCATGCCTCCAACAGTCGTTAACCAGGCTTCTGGCTATGGAACAGGACAGCTGCCAGACAAAGAGGGACAGATGTATCATTGCAACCTCGACGACCTCTACCTCATTCCTACCGCAGAGGTTCCCGTGACAAATATCTATCGTGATGTGATTCTCGAAGAGAAAGACCTTCCAATAAAAAACTGCGCATACACACAGTGCTTCCGTCGTGAGGCTGGCTCTTACGGAAAAGATGTGCGTGGCTTGAACCGTCTCCATGAGTTCTCAAAGATAGAGATTGTGAGAATAGATACTCCAGAGCATTCTGCTGAGTCTCACAAGGAGATGCTGGAGCATGTGGAGGGACTTCTCCACAAGCTTGAACTGCCATACCGCATCCTTCGTCTCTGCGGTGGCGACCAGTCGTTCACAAGTGCCATCTGCTACGACTTCGAGGTCTACTCCGAAGCTCAGCATCGTTGGTTGGAGGTGTCTTCTGTTTCAAACTTCGATACCTATCAGGCAAACCGCCTGAAGTGTCGCTATCGTAAGGAAGGGGCAAAGAAGCCGGAGCTCTGCCACACTCTCAACGGCTCTGCTCTCGCTCTCCCTCGTATTGTTGCGTCTATTCTCGAGAACAACCAAACACCTGAGGGCATCCGCGTGCCAAAGGTTCTCGTGCCTTATATGGGCTGCACAATCATCGACTAACCTCTTTCTTCGAAAGACCGAAAAAGACTAATAATGATAACATTTATAATCTCATTGCTGGCACTGATATTGGGATATGTTGTCTACGGACGCTTTATAGAAAAGACGTTCAATCCAAACGATAACCCAACACCAGCAGTGAAAATGAATGATGGGGTGGACTATATCGTCCTCCCATCATGGAAGATATTCCTCATACAGTTCCTGAATATCGCTGGAACCGGACCCATCTTCGGTGCAATCATCGGAATGTGGTACGGACCAGCGGCATATCTCTGGATCGTCTTCGGATGTGTCTTTGCAGGTGCCATGCACGACTACTTCTCTGGTATGCTCTCCGTAAGAAAGAACGGTGCCAGTCTCCCAGAGCTCGTAGGCTTTTACCTCGGCGAGAGACTAAGAAGGGTGATGATGTTCTTCTCTGTCCTGTTGCTCGTGATGGTGGGGGCGGTCTTTGTGCTCAGTCCGGCAGCTCTCATCGCTTCTCTCCTTGAAGAGACGGCTCTTGGGAATCTGATGCTCTGGATAATAATCATCTTCATATATTATCTCATTGCAACGCTCTTGCCAGTAGATAAGATTATAGGAAAGATTTATCCTCTCTTCGCTTTCGCGCTGCTGTTCATGGCGTTAGGACTCCTTGTGATGCTCTTCGTGAAGATGCCAAACATCCCAGAGCTGTGGGATAATGTCGGACCGCACGACCTTGGCATACAAAACCCTGACCCACTCTTCCCCGCACTCTTTATAACGATTGCTTGTGGTGCCATAAGTGGCTTCCATGCCACTCAGTCGCCTCTCATGGCACGTTGCATGAAGTCGGAGCATCAGGGCAGACCAATCTTCTACGGGGCAATGATCACAGAGGGCATTGTGGCAATCATCTGGGCAACCATCTCCAGCTATTTCTTCTATGCTGACGGATGGAGGGAGGTCTTAGCAGCTACTGCTCCTGATGAGCTCCTAAAGGTAGAGCAGGAACTCGCTGCTGGCTCAACCATTACGCAGGTGTTCGGAAATGCGGCAGAGGTGGTCATGGTGATGTGCAATAGCTGGCTCGGAGTGGCTGGAGGCGCCTTGGCTGTTCTTGGTGTCGTGTGCGCCCCAATCACAAGTGGTGACACGGCTCTCCGTTCGGCTCGCCTCATAATCTCCGAGTTCCTTGTTATCGACCAGCGTCCAATTCGCAAGCGTCTCTATATCTCCATTCCGCTCTTCCTTGCTTGCATAGCAATCCTCGTTTGGCAGATGGAGAATAAAGATGGCTTCAGCGTCATCTGGAACTATTTCGGATGGGCAAACCAGACTCTTGCTTGCTTCACCCTTTGGGCAATAAGTGTTTACCTCTCTCTGAAGAAGAAATGCTATTGGATTGCTCTCCTCCCAGCTGTCTTCATGACCATCGTAAGCGTGTCTTTCATATGCGTCTCAAAGCAGGCACTACATCTCGACCCTTGGTTCGGATATTTCATCGGTATCTCCGTAGGCGTTGCTATGATGCTTGTCTTCATTCGTTGGACGAAGTATATGGACACTGTCTTTGAAAACAGAAAAGATATTGTCAACGAGCGCAAACGACAGAGAATAGAGATGTGGAGGAAAGAGCGTGAGGAGAATTGATCTCTATTGATCTACATTATTCTCCTCTCTTCGGCTTTTCTCGACTCTATTGGGCTTCGTTTGGCTTTCTTCGACTCTCTTTGAGAAAAAAAATGATATCGTTTTGTTTAACTTCGGTGGGAAAAAAAGAAACGTCTGCATCCTTCTGTTCTTCGCTTAACAACAAGGAGCAGCGCGTTTCTGTCACCTGCCACAAAAAACCTTATAATTTATGAGAAAACTGTTTTTCGTGCTTGCAGCACTTCTAATCTCCATTGCAGCAAATGCGCAGTTTGAAAAGGGAAAGTTCTATGGCGGAGCATCGCTCTCGAACCTTGACTTGAACTATTCTGATGCTGGAAAGCTACGTCTCGACGTGAATGCTCTCGGTGGCTATTTCTTTGAAGATAACCTTATGGCTTACCTGAGTGCTGGAATAGATACAAACCATGACTATACCGACCTCTCTGTAACTCTCGGAGGGCGTTACTACATCATTCAGAACGGTATCTATCTCGGTGCAAATGTCGGTGTGAAGCAGGTGGACTCTCAGCGCCACAATGATTTCAAGGCTGGCATAGAAATTGGTTACGCGTTCTTCATAAACAGGCACATAACAATCGAGCCACAGGTGTTCTACGACCAGTCTTTCAAGTCTCATAAGGACTATTCTAAGGTCGGCTTCCGTCTCGGACTGGGCTTCTATCTCTAACCCTTTCTTCTAAAGTGTCAGTAAAAAGCCACATAAAGAAAAAGGTTTCCTAACCTTTAGGAAAATCGGATCACATAAAAAAATCCACATCTATGAAAAAAATATTCCTTTCCCTTTTCCTTCTCACCATCGCACTTACTAATGCCGATGCGTGTACGAACCTTATCGTTGGAAAGAAGGCATCTAAAGACGGGTCGGTGATGTTCAGCTACTCAGCCGACTCCTATGGCATGTTCGCTGGTCTTTACCATTATCCTGCTGCCGACCATCAGCCAGGGGAAATGCGGAAGATATACGATTGGGACAGCAACAAGTTCCTCGGAGAGATTCCAGAAGCTGCTCATACCTATAACGTTGTGGGAAACATCAACGAATGGCAGTTGTCTATCGGCGAGACAACCTACGGCGGAAGGGAGGAAATGGTTGACACTACGGCAATCATCGACTACGGCTCTCTCATCTACATCGCTCTCCAGCGTGCCAAGACGGCTCGTGAGGCAATAAAGGTCATGACTTCTCTTGTTGAAACCTATGGGTTCTGCTCAGAGGGGGAGACCTTCACCATCTGCGACCCTGACGAGGCATGGATCATGGAGATGCAAGGAAAGGGACCTGGTGAAAAGAGTGCCGTATGGGTTGCCGTTCGTGTTCCTGACGATTGCATCTGTGCGCATGCAAACCAAAGTCGCATTCGCACGTTCAATATGAAGGATAAAAAGAACGTGATGTACTCAAAAGATGTAGTGAAGTTCGCACGTCAGAAGGGATGGTTCTCTGGAAAAGATGAGGAGTTCTCTTGGGCTGATGCCTACGCTCCTGCTGACTTCGGTGGAAGAAGATACTGCGACGCTCGTGTCTGGAGTTTCTTCAATATGTGGGCAGAAGGGGGATTCGGAGACTATCTCTCTTGGGCTGAGGGAAAAGACTCTCAAGCGAATCCAATGCCGCTATTCATAAAGCCAAAGCGACTTCTTGGGGTCGACGACCTAAGAAACTCCATGCGTGACCATTACGATAACACTCCACTCTCACTCCTTTCTTCCAACGACCCTGGCAAGGGACTCTGGGACTCTCCTTATCGTCCTTCTCCTTTGTCTTTCGAGCACGAAGGAAAGAAATATTGCAACGAGCGACCAATCTCCACTCAGCAGTCGGCATTCGTGTTCGTATCGCAGCTCCGCTCTTGGCTGCCAAGAGAGATTGGCGGTGTCTTCTGGTTTGCAAACGATGATGCAAACATGGTGCCGTTCACGCCAGTCTATTGCTCCATGACCGTTCGCCCTAACTGCTACAACACAGAGGGGGCTGATGCCATCACCTTCTCTATGGACAACGCCTATTGGGTGTGCAACTGGGTGAGCAACATGGTCTATCCTCGCTACTCTGCTCTCTTCCCAGACCTTCAGGAGGTTCGCGACAGTCTCGACAACAGTTACCTTGCCATGCAGCCAAAGATTGAGGCAGAGGCAAAGAACATTCTTGAGGCAAGGGGTTCTGAGGCTTGTGTGAAATTCCTAAACGACTATTCTGTTGAGCAAGCGCAGAAAATGCTGGAGACATGGCGCAACCTCGCTGTCTTCCTCATTGTGAAGCACAACGACATGGTTGTGAAGCCAGAGAAGAACGGAAAGTTCCTTCGCTCTCCATATGGCATCGGAGCAACTCCAGTACGTCCCGGCTATACTCCTGAGGCGAAGAAGCGTATTGCCACAGAGACGGGAACACGTTATTCCATCGAGTAAAAAACTTACTCTCCACATCCCTAAAGTTTTGGCTGGAAGCCAGTACCTTGTTAATATCGTCATTAGGTACTGGTTTCCAGCCAGTTTTTTGGTTTCCACCTATCCGAGGACTTCGTCCTCAGTTATTTAACGTGAGTTCGACGAATTCTATGCGTTATAAGTCGTAATGCCCACAGCAAATG
>CALZTP010000056.1 GCA_945829115.1 uncultured bacterium
CACGCGCTCGCATGCACAAGGAAAATCAATGTGAGTTGCGGGTTGCGAGTTGCGCCTTAGTCATTTTCTCCTTGCATCGACAAGCGCAACTCGCAACCCGCAACCGACATCGAAAATCAGTTTCTGAATCGTAGGAGGTTATATGAGCAACCATGTGTCTAACCCTTCTCTAAGAGGTAAAAAATACTATATGCAGAATTATAGGGAATTGGTGTTTCAATTATAGGGAAAATTGGAAAACGAGAAGAAAAAAGTAGTAACTTTGCACTCGGAAACTCGTCCGAAGGACTCACTGACCGGAGCAACCTTGTCGGCACAGCCGGAAGGTGATTAACGAAGGGAAGTAAATCAGGAGACGGGTTTTCCAATAACCTCTCTCGCTCCTTTCCGCACATGTACGTATACGTAGGTTATAAGTAAGCGATATGCTGAGTATATCTGACTCATATATTTTTGCGGAGAATACTATGACGAAGATATAACCAACATATGCACGAGCGACAGCGTAACGGACATGAGGAAGCGTGAGAACAGTGTTTACTAACAACATCATTAACTAACAACTATCCCCAGAACCTCTCACTGGTTTAACAAACGAGAGGAAAGAACAATGGCAATTATCTTGCATAGTATTTGTCTTAAGTAGGTGTGCAAAATTATTTATATAATCCTTGCACCGCCTACTGCGCATTATCAGCAAGTGACAACAGTCGAGTAGGAGCCACTACACTCCTTTATGTCACATACTGGTTATGCATCACTAATCAATACAATCATTATAAAAATTATTTTGCACACCTACTTATTTATGCTATTTATAATGAAAATGAATGCTAAATATCTGAGTTTAAGAATGCTTTTGCCGAGCCGAATTTCAAGAAGAGGTCGAGTCGGATGGGTACATGTCGTGAGTCGTCGGTAACAAAGAAGCGTACAATCTCATTCTCTTCACCATCATCGGTCTCTATATATGCCAATTTCAGACATTTGTATTTCTTTCCGTTCTCAGCCTTTACCTTCTCTTTCCCAAGGTATCGGAGGCGTGCAGTGGAAATGCCATTGCCGTCAGCTATAGGGAAGAGGATTGTGCGACCCTCTTTCCATCCTGCCGTAGAGAAGTTCCTTGCTCGTAGGAATATGGAGAGCATGTCGTAGATATTATTTTTCGACGACTGCTTCTTCTCGTGTCTCTCGCCCTTTGCAGTGAGTTCTCGCATTGTTACGGTGCATCCGTTGTTGTATGAATACAACAGTTCGTCAACATAATATCGTTTTCCCTCGTGGGCACCTTTCCGGTAGTAGAGAGGAATGAGGTTTGTTGTGGTGTAACAAAGTAGTGTGTCTCTCATTCTGAAGTAATTGTCGAGTTTCTTTGACGTTCTTGTTACGAGAGCGCACTTGTATGCCTCTTTTCCGTTGTATTTCTCTTGTGTGAGTGTCATGGTTGCGCTTCCTGCTGTCAGCCAGATGAATTTCCAGTTGAAGTACAGCTTATACTCTAACTTCTCTCCTGGTGTGAAGGCAGTATTCTTCAATCCCTGCTGCGAGAAGGCAGGTGAGGACACTATGGTCAGGAGTATCAGTGAAAATAGAAATTTTTTCATAAGTAGGTGTGCATTATCATTTATAGAATCTTTTTGAATTTTCTTTTGCAATGTATATCTTTCACAATGACCTATAAGACATCACGACTATTGTTTTTGAAGTGTTTCTGCTTTAACCATGACCAAAATAGTTCGAAGAAGCAGGTCTTGGCGTGAAAGATAATAGAGTCCGCTATCTTCTCCCCATGAATTTTTGAGGATATAGTAGCGTTTATTGTCGGGAGTGTGACCATAGCCGATGATGGACATGCAATGGTCGTCGGTGAGGATATTTTGCTCAAAGAGTTGCTGGCGGAAAGCAGTAAATTCTGATATGTTCTCGATTTTCTTCTTTGAGTCCTTCACCTTCTTCTTGTTTATCATCCTCATTCCCCCTTCCCAAGCCACAGGATGACGAGAGTCGAGCGAGTGGTCAATAACAGATAATAGAGAGTCTAAGGGAAGGTTCAGTACCTTGTGTTGCTGACGGTTGTCTGGTATTTCCAAAGGGAAGGAAGAGAAATAGGGATGGTGGGAGAAGGATGTCAATGCAATCCACTCCCCAGGGAGAGATACACTTTCTGCAAATTCCTGTGGAGTATATTCCATGCTATACAGAAACACAAGATGAGGAGCAGGAGCGAGTGTTGTGTTTAGAATATTTGAGGTGGCTTCGTAAAGTTCTCTCAAAGAGGATTTCTGGGCAGCGAGAGTGCGTGCCGTAAGATATAGGTTTCTTGCAGATGGTCTTACGGCAGAAAGCTTCTCTTGGTCGGCCTTATAGCTATCGAAAGGCATTAGACCGTGGGAGTTGATAATCTCGTAAGCCTCTGGGAGTGTTCCTCGCATGGAGATTGTATCTTCACAAAGGAAAGCACGTTGTGACTGTTCGCAGAGATACTGCCTTGCGCACCAAAGAGGCGAGAGGTTTATGCTATCCCCCATTGCTAAGCGGTCGGTCTCAAGGGTTGCAAGCATGGCATATATCCAGCAGAGCTCCGATGACCCTTGGTCTTTTATTGGGGTTATTGGGAGCAGAACGTCAGCATGGAAACCCTCCGGAACAGTGTCGGAAGAGGCATTGCTGCTACAGGATGCAAGCATGGCTATAGCCATGAAAAGTAAAATGGTGCGCATAGAGAGATTTTTTTCTCGAGGGAAAGTATATTGTGAGAAAGAATATTTTGCCTTTATTTCTCTTCACAAAATCAAAAAACGGCTCTTTTTCGCAAAGAGCAAAAAGAGCCGTTTGTTGATTCTGCATTTTTCTATATTATTCCTTGATATATTCAGAGAAGTCAGTGAGATGCATGTCACCTTTGCGGCGGAGAGTGTCGTGCATAGCGAATGCAGCAGGGAGGTTATGATGAATATGTCCACCAGTAGCAATCTTCAGATACTCACGGAGGAGTGGGCGGTAGTCAGGATGCGCACAATTCTCGATAATCTCGTGGGCACGCATGAGAGGCCCTTTGCCTCTAAGGTCGGCAACACCCTGTTCTGTTACGATTACGTTGATGTCGTGCTCAGAGTGGTCGTGGTGTGAAACCATAGGAACGATTGCTGAGATCATTCCGTTCTTTGCTGTTGACGCGCATGTGAAGATAGATATATATGCATTTCGCTCGAAGTCACCTGAGCCACCAATACCGTTCATAATATTTATGCCAGAGATGTGTGTGGAGTTGGCATTACCGAAGATATCCACCTCAATAGCAGTATTGATAGCGATGACACCCAATCGGCGGATAACCTCTGGATGGTTTGAAATCTCTGACTGACGGAGCACGAGGTGATCTTTGAGATAATCGATATTCTCGTAGACAGTCTTCAGACAGTCGTTGGTGACAGTAAGAGAGCATGTAGATGCGTCTTTTACACGACCTTCAAGGAGCATAGGAACGATGGCATCTTGAAGAACTTCTGTGTAGATATTGAAGTTTGGAACTTGAGGGTCTGTGCCGAGGGCAGCAAGAATAGCGTTTGCCGTTGTGCCTACACCACTCTGGAGAGGGAGGAACTCTTGTGGAATGATTCCTCTCTTCATATCGTTTACGAGGAACTGAGCAACGTTCAGTCCGATCTGTGTTGTCACAGGATCTTCTCCCTTGAATCCACGAGCTTCGTCAGGAATGTTGCACTCTACAACGCCAACGATTTTCTTTGCGTCAATCTCCACGTACTGCTTTCCGATACGGTCTGTTACGTTGCAGATATTTATCGGCTGGCGGTTAGGAGCATCGAGAGGTTCATAGACATCGTGCAGCAGACCTGCCTTTGGATGATGGAAAGCATTCAACTCAATAATAACCTTATCGGCAAGACGAGCCACAGTAGGAGAGATACCACCTGCAGAAGTAAGGTATGCCTTACAAGTTGTCTCACCCTCTTCGATTGCTGAAACCTCGATGATGGCGAAGTCCACATTTCCGTAGAAGCCATAGCGAATCTCTTGAGCCATGTGGCTGAGGTGAAGGTCGGTATAGTTTATCTCACCAGCGTTTACCGACTTGCGGAAGTCTCCATTGGTGGTGTAAGGAGCACGGAAGCCGATGGCTTTGTTTCGTGCGAGGATACCGTCAGTGCTATCGCCTGTGGAAGCACCAGTGAGGAGGTTTACCTTAAATTCCCTTCCAGCAGCATGCTCTTCCTCTGCAATTGCTGCGAGTTCACGTGTAACAGCCTTTGGAGCACCAGCAGGTGTGAATCCTGAGAGTCCGAGTGTGTCTCCATTCTTGATAAGTCTTGCAGCCTCCATGGCTGTCAGTCTTGTATAAGCCATAATCTATTTCTGTTTTTTTTATTGTTGTTATCTGATTTTTCTAATGTCGAACTGTAAGTAAAAGAAGCGTCGTGATATGCAAAATGAATGGCGTAAAACGGCAAATCAAGGGGTTAAAAATCCTAATATGAATTAAATACGCTGCAAAGTTACACAATTTATCGTGAAAAGTGGACATTTTAATGATTTTTTGTGTACCTTTGCACCTATCTTTATAATAATTTCGGAAAAATAAACAAAAAAGTATGGAACAGACACTACTTATCTACAATACTCTTCACAGACAGAAGGAGCGTTTTGAACCTCTCCATGCACCAAATGTGGGCATGTATGTCTGTGGCCCAACAGTATATGGTGATGCACATCTTGGACATGCGCGTCCTGCCATTACGTTCGATATCCTCTTCCGTTATCTCCAGCATATTGGATATAAGGTAAGATACGTAAGGAATATCACTGATGTGGGACATTTGGAGCACGATGCAGACGAAGGTGAGGACAAGATAGCCAAGAAGGCACGCCTTGAACAGTTGGAGCCAATGGAAATCGCTCAATACTACACACGCCGATTTAATCGTGCTATGGAGAAGCTGAACGTGTTGCCACCTTCCATTGAGCCACATGCAACAGGGCATATCATCGAGCAGCAGCAGCTTGTAAAAGAGATTCTAGACAATGGCTATGCTTACGTCAGCAATGGAAGTGTTTATTTCGACATAGAGAAGTATAACAAGGACTTCAAATACGGAATACTCTCTGGACGTTCTTTGGAGAATATCAAGGATGCCAGTCGTGACACCCTTGCTGGAGTTGGCGAGAAGAAGAATCAGGCTGATTTTGCCTTGTGGAAAAAAGCACAACCAGAGCATATCATGCGCTGGCCTTCACCATGGTCTGACGGATTCCCTGGGTGGCATTGTGAATGTACTGCTATGGGCAGGAAGTACCTTGGTGATGAGTTTGATATCCACGGTGGCGGAATGGACCTTGTGTTCCCTCACCATGAGTGTGAGATTGCTCAGGCACAGGCGTCTATGGGTCATGCTGCCGTGAAGTATTGGATGCATAACAATATGATAACCATCAACGGTCAGAAGATGGGCAAGTCATACAATAACTTCATTACTCTCGACCAGTTCTTCACCGGCAACCATGAACTGCTCTCACAGCCATTTGCACCGCTCACAATTCGTTTCTTTATTCTCTCTGCACATTATCGCGGAACAGTAGATTTCTCAAATGACGCATTACTTTCAGCAGAGAAGGGACTTGCCCGCCTGCAGGCAGGATTGAAAGACCTTCAGCGTATTCAACCAGCAAAGGGCTCGCAACCAGAGGTTGAGAAGTTTGTAAAGGCACTCCCTCAGAAGCTCTATGATTCTATGAACGATGATCTCCAAACTCCAGAGGTTATCAGTCAGTTATTTGAGGCATGCCGACAGGTGAATATCCTTGTAGATCGTAAGGCGAAAATCTCAGCAGCAGACCTTGACAGCCTTTCTGCAACCATGCATCTTTGGATAGAAGACCTCCTTGGGCTGAAAGCCTCTGCTGACAGTGCAGATCCTGCCCGTGAGAAGGCATTTGGAAAAGCTGTAGATATGATTCTTGAAATGCGTGCCAAGGCAAAGGCAGAGAAAGACTGGGCTACTTCTGATGCTCTTCGTGATGCTCTCCAGGAGGCAGGCTTTGTTATCAAGGACACTGCAGATGGTGCTGTTTGGAGTTTGTAGTGTCTATGCGACAGTTTGTGAAATTCTGCATCAATGGTGTTGTGGCGGTAGCGATACAATATGGTGTCTATCTCCTTTTGCTGCCGTATATGAATGCGCTTTTGGCAAACACGATAGCGTATTTCGTATCGTTCTGCTATAACTTCATTGTTACAAGCTATTGGACATTCAACAGCAAGCCAACAATGAAGCGATTGGCTGGATTCTGCGGCTCGCATGTGGTGAACTACTTTGTTCAACAGGCAGTATTAGCAATATCCTTGTTGCTCGGTGTTCCAGAGCGTTTTGCTGCTTTGGTGGCAATGGCAGTTGCTGTTCCTGTGAACTTTGCAATCCTGCGTATTGTTTACAAGAAGAAATAATTTTTTTCAAAAAATCTTTTTGCACACATACTTACAGAAAAAAATTTTCATAAGTATTCACAGTTACTTAACACAAAAGAAGAGAGTGTGTCAAAAGAAATGATATGACCCCGAAAGTTTTTTATAACTTTCGGGGTCACTTCAAAACTGAAAAACTCTCTTTTCGTTCTTTTTCTTCTAATATTTATTGAAACTATACCGCTATACCATAGGATATAGAACAAGGAATCATGAACAGAGATTATATCCTTATTCGAATCCCATAAACTTTCTAAGTCCCTGAATACCAAGCACAGGAGAAGAGAGAACCGGCTTTCCTGTAAGCTCAGAGAGTCTCTGCTCCATACGAGCCATTGACCCTTGTGCAAGTACGAACATATCAACCTTGTTGGCAATCTTCTGAGCTGCTTCAGCTATAAGTCGGTCGTGAGTGTCACTATCGCCACTCTGTCCGGCAGCAAAAGCACCATCTGCAAGTCCTTCTACGAGCACTATCTCCTTTCCTGCTTCTCGTGCACAGTTCTGAAGGAGACGACATGTTGGGTCAAGGGTAGTAGGCAGTGTAGATATAACTCCAATACGCTCTGCCTCACGAACTGCTTTCTCAGCCATAGGGCGGTCGATACGGAACACTGGGACACGCGCAACACCATTTCCATAATCAGCAATATCTCCTACACTTGAGCAGGTATTGAAGATAATGTCTGCTCCAGAGTCAGCAGCAGCATTGTAATAGTCGAGTAGACGTCTGCGAACAGCAGGAGTGATGGCATTGTGTGCAATAACTTCCTTTATAAGTGAGCTTTCTGCAATATGCTCTACCTGCACTTCTGGAAAATGTTCTTTGAAAAGTTCAGTCAATGGTGCTACAAGTGCCATTGCTGTATGTACACATACTACTTTCTTCATGATGTATAATTTTTTTTGAATGTTTTTTATGCTTTTTTCTTTTATGGAATTTTCTTTTTTCTTGTAAGAGATTCTCATATGAGATGAATCGGAGGTTATGAAAGTTTTTCGTAAATCTCCTTCAGCGACTGCTCATTGCCTACATTCCCTGGGAAGATAATATAAGGCAACGGACGAGAGTCACGACTTGCCATGATGCAAGGAACACTGTTTATGGCTTGTCCCATGACACGTGCCACCTTCACTTCAAGACCGTGAGTGAGGATGTCGTGACTGGTGATGCCACCTTTCGCCACAAGGTATTGAGGATGGAATGGAAGGTGTCGCACGATATTCACGAGGAAGTCAGAAACTGTTTGTCCAAGATGCTGGCGCTTCTCAGCATCGTCAATCCTCACCTCTTTCCTTGCCGTGTAGATAACAGGTGTAAGACCTCTTTCCGCATATTTCAGAGCCTCAGAAAGTGTATTCTCTGTCAGTTTCTCTGGTGTATTGAGAATCTCCTCTATAGAGAGTTCAATACCCTTCACCCCTTCTGCAGAAAGGAGTTCGTTCAGCTGCATAGTTGTTTTCTTTACATGCGAGCCAACAATGAAGCACCCAGCACCTTTTCCCTTAATTCCAAGGTCGTCACGAGAGAGTAGTCCCTTTTCCTTTATTCCACTGAAAGCACGAGGCAGGGAAGATGAAGAGCGAATAACAACCGCCCCCTTCCATTCTGCTATCTGCGAGAAGAAATGGTTGCGGAAGGCATATAACTCATTGTATTCCTGAGCGTTTACAATGATATATTTCTCTGGGTCGCCACCCTTCTCCTTTATATACTCCCGAAGGTTGGAGTTTTTGTATCCAAAGACATTATCTCGAGCAAACTCCGTTTCAGAGACAGGGATGAGGCGGTCGTGGTCTTTCATGTAATGAACACCATCTATTGTAACCCTTCCACTCTCAATGAAAGCAGGAACAAAAGGTGTTTGATACCATACTGCAATGCCATGGCTTTCAAGAACCTCCCTCATCACGTCCGTCTCAAGAGGGAAGTGTCCACGAAGGCAAGAGTCGCTCCGACTTATGCATATAAGCTGGAAGCCATACGATTCATTCACCTTGACCACAGCCTCTACAGCACTTTTCAAAGTGTTGCGAGCTTCCTGTGCTGTCATGGCACGACTGTTGGTAAGTATATAGAAAAACGGCTGTTTGTCATGGAATGCGGTGTGGAGGTTTTCTTCCGTCCATTCCGTCACGAGTAAGCAGCCATGAACTGTCTGTATTCCTGTAGGGTCGTCATCAAAAACAACCATCTTGTAGTTCTTGAGCATTCTCTTTTGTTTTTTTTACGTTGAAAAACTGTTTCCTCTGTTTTCATGTCTTTTTGTACTTTCCCTAAAGCGGAAAAGTACATAAAGACAGAGAAAATATTGAGACTATTCCTGTTCTTCAGAGACAATAGGCTTTGAAGGATTAATGAATGCAAAGAGTATTGCACTCAACAAGAGCATTCCAGCAATCATATAGAGCGGAAGATTGTAGTTGCCAGTTGATTTCAGTAAGTAACCAAACATCAGCGAGCAACAGAAACCGCCAAGATTTCCGAAAGTGTTCATAGCCCCAGAGACAAATCCTGCAAAATGCTTTCCGAGGTCAATGCACAACGCCCATGCAGAAGGAAGCATAAGGTCGAAGATTCCGAAGCAGAGCGACAGGAAGATGAATACCGCCTCTTTTCCTGGAATGAAAGCAGCAAGCACCATAAAGATAGCAGAGACGCTCAGACAAGCAGTTCCCAAAGCCTTTCTTCCCACTTTTATTCCATAGCGTTTTGTCAGTCTGTCGGTGAGATATCCTCCAGCAATGTTTCCGAGCATGGACATAATGAACGGAATAGCCACAGCATATTTCAGTTCCTCAGCTGTGAATCCCCTTCCCTGTTTCATAAACTCCGGGAACCAAGTAAAGAAGAACCACGAGCCGAAGGCATAGAAGAAATACATTCCACAGATAATCCAGAACTGCCTATGTGACGCTATTTCCTTCCATGGAATCTCCTTTGATTTTTGTTTTACAATCTGCTTTGCCTGATGCGCCTGATCGATTCCCATATGAATTTTCTCCTGCGCCTGATCGATACGCTCACGAACAGTACGGTGAGGGTGAGTCTTGTCGCGATATGTGTATATCCAAACAAGTGCCCAGACAATACCTATTGCGCCCAGAACATAGAACGAGAAGCGCCAGCCATAGTTGGCAATGATAGGAATTACGATAAATGGAGCCGCAGCTCCACCGAGACGCGTGGCAGCCCATACATATCCCTGAGCTTTTCCCACTTTGTCTTTTTCAAACCATCGGCTTATGACACTTGTGGAACATGGAGAAGCACCAGCCTCACCAATTCCGAAGCAGAATCGTATTGCGAGCATGGACATCAGTCCTCCGGCAAATCCTGTAAGTGCTGTGAATACCGACCACCATACAACGATTAGCGCCAGCACCCATCTATGTCCCACTTTATCGCCCAATGCTCCTAACGGAATTTGCAATAGTCCGTATGATAGCGTAAAGATACTCATCACCCAGCCCCAACCACTTTGGTCGATGCCGAGGTCTTCCTTTATCTCCATACTTGCAAATGTTATGCACGTACGGTCAAGGAATGTTACGACGCTGAGTATCACCAACAACGTCAGAATAATGTTAGTCTTTTTCATTCGAAAGCCCAGCCGGTGTTAGGTTCTTGTTATTAGGAGGATAGGCTACTTATTCCAGTAAGTGCCTATTTCGAGCATTTCACGAGCTTCAGACGGAGTGGCAGGCTCACAACCCATGAGACGTATAAGTTCTACGAGGCGTTCCACGAGCTCAGCATTTGTATGCGCACGCTTTCCAGGAGCATAGTAGAAGCTATCTTCAAAGCCCACTCTCACTGCATTTGCTCCCATGCCGATGGCACATGCAAGGATAGAGAAATCCTTCATAGAGTCATGGTTTATTCCCCATGATGTTCCTGGCTCTGCCAGCATGTTCAGAAGAGCGAGGTTCTTTCCTGTTGCAGAGAGGTTACTGCTTGCTCCAGGTCCGACACAATAGTTATAGTGAAGAGGACGTTTTATAACACCCTCATCGGCAAGTCGTGAGCAACACTCCACATGTGAGAGGTCGAAGAGTTCCATTTCTGGCACCACGTTTGCCTCCCTCTGTCTTTTCGCCCAATATCTCAAGTCAGGATTTGTGTTTACATATACCGTTTCACCGAAATTCACAGAGCCCATGTTAAGAGATGCAATCTCCACCTCTGGAACATTCAGACTTACACAACGCTGCTCTAAAGAGAGACTTGACAATCCCCCTGTAGAGCCTTGAATGATCATGTCTGTCTTCTCACGAATCATATTGATTGTTTTTTGGAAGACATCGAGCTCAAAGGTTGGGTTTCCGTTTAGGTCGCGAGTATGTAGATGCACTTGGCATGCTCCTGCCTTATAGCAGTTTACAACATCTTCGGTAATCTCTTCTGGAGTGAGTGGATTCTTACATTCAGCCGGAATTTCTTTTCCGACATGACAAACTGGTGCAACAGTAACAATTATTTTTCTCATAGCTGTATTTAAGGGTTTTGGGGTTGTAATAATAGTTTTTTATAGGTGGAATTATTGTTTTTATTATAGGTTTTATTCTTGTTTTCAGATATGTCTCCTCTCCATAACGGTCTGAGAGACAGGAATGGTGAAGTGAGTAATCTATTTCTTGTGTTTTTCTTTTGCCTATGCATATGCAAAGTTACGATTTTTTTTTCTCTCTTGCAAGAATTCTTTCAGGAAAGACGTAAAAAAACGGGAAAAAAGAAAAAATCCCAGCATTTCAAAGGCTGAAATTCTGAGATTTTTCTTTAAGTAGGTGTGCAAAATTATTTTTATAATCCTTGCATCGCCTACTGCGCATTATCAGCCAGTGACAACAGTCGAGTAGGAGTCGCTACACTCCTTTATGTCACATACTGATTCTGCATCACTAATCAATACAATCATTATAAAAATAATTTTGCACACCTACTTATTTATTGTTGTCTTCTTGGAAAGCGGCAGCCTCTGCTGCAGCAATAATATCCTCCTTTGACATTTCTTTCTGTTCTTCCTTTACATCAGAGAAATCGATATCGAAAAACTGCTCTTGTATGTTTTTCTTATTTTCATCAGAAGATTTACTCTTTTTTGTGTTGTTACAATCAGGTTGTGAGATAATGAAATTATTCTCTTCCTCAATGTTCTTCTCGATATCTGGAGCCACCATAACCGGTTCTTCCTCCATCTTTGTGCGTTCTGTCTTTGCTTGGAAGATAGAGTCGCAGAATTGCGGTTGTTTGCGGAGTTTCTTCAGAGTATCCTCAGAGGCATGCTGCTGAGCCTCTTTCTTCGAGAACCCCTTTCCTGCACATGCTTCTATGTTTTCCAGTACACAGAGATACTCAAACACTGGCGAACCGTTTTCGTCTTTATATTGCTTCAAGCATCTGAATTCAATGTTCACTTTGTTTTTCTGTGACCATTCAATGAGTTTTGACTTGAAGTTCACCTCCTTGTATGCCACCTTGTCGATGTTCACCATCTTGTTAAGAATTTTTTTCTTCACGAATGCCATGCAGGCATCATATCCGTGGTCAAGATAAAGAGCTCCGACAAGTGCTTCGAAAGCGTTTCCTCCCATGTAAGAGTTATGGCTTGCTGTGCGACCAGAAGAGAGAATAAGGCGTGTGATGCCCATTTCCTTTGCGAGACGTCCGAGTGTTTCTCTTTGTACGAGTTTCGAGCGAGTATTTGTTAGAAATCCCTCTCGTTTTCCCGGGAAGTGTTCGTACACGATATGCCCTACAGTAGCATCGAGAACGGCATCACCGAGAAATTCGAGTCGTTCGTTGTTCACTGGCTTTCCCTTTTCGTTTTTGTGTGCCACGCTTTTGTGCATGAGAGCCAGTTTATAGAAAGAAATATTGTGTGGAAGAAAACCAAGAATTTTGTATAGCTCTAGATATAACTCCTTATCTTTTCTGAAAGGTAGTTTTATGTGGTCTATGATATTCATTCTTGTTTTTCAAAAATTGTTTTTTCAAAATTTTTCTGCATCGTTAATACACTCTTCCGCATTACGAAAGAGTATGTATGATGAAGAGTTAAACTCTCCCATCCATGCAATGAACAAGAAGGATGGATGGGAGAGGGGATATGCATGAGAGAATTATTCTGTGTACTTCTTGAAGATCACACAAGCGTTGTGTCCACCAAATCCGAAGGTGTTAGACAAAGCAGCTCGAACTTCACGCTTCTCAGCTTTGTTGAATGTGAAGTTGAGGTTGTAGTCAATCTCTGGGTCATCGTCGCCTTCCTCGTGGTTGATAGTAGGTGGAACGATATCGTTCTTCACAGCGAGTACAGAGAGCATAGCCTCTGTTGCTCCGGCAGCTCCAAGCAGGTGACCAGTCATAGACTTTGTTGAAGAGATATTCAGTTTGTAAGCAGCCTCTCCGAAAACGTCCTTGATGGCCTTTACCTCAGAGATATCTCCCACAGGAGTTGATGTACCGTGAACGTTTATGTAGTCGATATCCTCAGGAGCCATGCCAGCGTCCTCAAGAGCGTTCTGCATCACGAGTTTAGCACCGAGACCCTCTGGGTGAGAAGCAGTGATATGGTGAGCGTCTGCCGACATACCTGCACCAACCATCTCAGCGTAGATCTTTGCTCCACGTGCCTTTGCGTGCTCGAGTTCCTCAAGAATGAGCATTGAGCAACCCTCAGCCATTACGAAGCCGTCACGACTTGCAGAGAATGGGCGGCTTGCCTTCTCTGGCTCGTCATTACGTGTAGAGAGAGCGTGCATAGCGTTGAAACCACCTACGCCACAAGCAGCGATAGCAGCCTCTGCGCCACCACATACGATTGCGTCAGCCTTTCCGAGACGAATGAGGTTGAAGGCGTCAGCGAGTGCGTTTGTAGAAGATGCGCAAGCAGAGGCAGTGATATAGTTTGGTCCGCGGAATCCGTACTTGATAGAGATATGTCCGCAAGCGATGTCAGCAATCATCTTCGGAATGAAGAACGGATTGAACTTTGGTCCCATAGTAGGGCCGTTTACAGCCCAGTTAGACACCTCGTCTTCGAAAGTGCGCATACCACCGATACCAACACCCATAACGACACCGATACGGTTCTTGTCAACAGCCTCGAGGTCCATTCCGCAATCCTCAACAGCCTGAGTAGCCGCAGCTACAGAGTACTGGCAGTAAGGGTCCATCTTACGTGCTTCCTTACGGTCGATATAATCGTTTGCGTTGAAATTCTTTACCTCACAGGCGAACTGAGTTTTGAAAGCAGAAGCGTCGAATCGTGTGATAGGAGCTGCACCGCTCTTGCCTGCAATGATGTTGTTCCAAGTCTCCTCAACAGTGTTACCTACTGGTGTAATAGCTCCGAGACCTGTTACTACAACTCTTTTCAATTCCATATTAAAAAATCTGTTATTCTTTTCCTTATGTTTTCATACTTTCAGGAAGAATTTTCCGAAAGCCTTTTATTACGAAATAATCGGAAGCTACACCACTAACAACAAGTCAGCGGCACAACTTCCGATGTCTTTTTTTCTCAGAGATGCTTACTTTGCGTTCTCAATGTAAGAGATAGCGTCACCTACTGTTGCAATCTTCTCAGCCTTGTCGTCTGGGATTGAAACGCCGAACTCCTTCTCGAACTCCATGATGAGTTCAACTGTGTCAAGTGAATCTGCACCGAGATCGTTTGTGAATGAAGCCTCTGGCTTTACCTCTGACTCATCAACGCCGAGCTTGTCAACGATGATAGCTACTACTTTGCTCTGAATTTCTGACATGATTGTAATTTTTTGATTAATTTAGAATTTTCTGAATTTTGGCTTTTCAGGGGGCTTTTTTAGTAAATGCGGTGCAAAGTAACTAATAATTATTGAATTATACAAATAAAAACGGGAAAAAATGCTTGTAACCTGCACAATAAAGGCGAAAATGTGCAAATAATTGATTTAAAACGGTTAAAAAATTCCGTTCTTATCACAGAAGTCAACTTTTTTCTACGATTTATTACTTTTGTATGCAAGGAAAGTGAAACAGTGCAAGAAAACTCCCTACACCTTATTTTAAATAGTGATTAAGAGCCTCTGTCACGCCCTTAGAATCATCTTGTCGTAATGGTGGCCGAAAATGAAAATCTTTCTGAGGAAAGAGAATCCGAGCGACTCATAGAGCTTGCGAGCTTTCGGATTAGCAGGATCGACAACAAGAGTGACGGGAAGTCCGAGAGCATGCCCGCGAGAGATAGCCTCTTTCAACAACCTGGTGCCAACTTTCAAACCGCGGCATTCCGGAAGCACGGCAAGAGAGTCGAGATAATACTCCCCCTCTGCTGCCTCGTCTTCCATTCCTGGGAATTCTATTCCAAGATGCTCTTTCACGAGCGCCATGGTTGTTTTTCGGAATGCGCTATAGTTTTTTCCGTCATAGCTTGTAATCATTCCCACTGGTTTTCCGTCTTTTTCAGCAAGGATAGTGTTCTGTGCAGAATAGAGAACATCATTCCTGCTGCAGATTTTCTCAGCAAAGAGTGCGATTCTCTCCTTCGGAGGGTTGCTAATGAGCATAGCCATATGAAAGCCCTCTGAAATGAAAAGTGCATCCTCTGCAATTGCTTGTCTGAAGGTGATTTTTTCCATGTTATAAAAGATTATTTTTCAAGCGTGAAGCCGATAGCCTCTACTGCCTTGCGAAGAGAATCCTCTGAGGCGTTGCCCTTGACATGTGCTTCACGAGAAGCAAGGTCAACAGTAACATCTTCAACACCAGGAACTTCCCTTAGAGCCTTCTCAGCTGCAGCACGACAATGATTGCAATTCATGCCTCCGATATGATACACCATTTCATGCTTGTGATGATGCTCATGGCCTTCATGACAGCAACAACCTTCTCCATGTTCATGGTGATGTTCATGATTATGCTCATGACAATGACAATGGTGTGCCTTTCTCAATCCTAACTTTGGCAAAACGAGAGCGTTTATGAGCAGGAGGGTGAGAATTCCAGTGCATATCCAAGTGAACCAAGAGGTGTGCTCCTCACAGCAGTCGCCCACAGCCATAATGCTTGAAGTAAAGTCAACCAATCCACTAAAATGCAGATAGTCAATAAAATACCCGAAGCCAATGGAGCCAATCACGATTGCAGCAAGGTAAGCCACGAGAGTGCGTGTTCCCATAACCTTCCTCACAATCAGCATACTTGCAAGATTACATGCCGGACCAACCATCAGCATCAGCATACCAGCACCAGGAGTAAGACCCTTCATGATCAGAGCCACAGCAATAGGAATAGAACCAGTGGCACAAAGATACATAGGCAATACGATCACCATCACGAGCAGCATTGATGCCCATGTGTTGCCTTCGAATGCCATAAAGAAAGAGTCTGGTACAAAGGCAGTTATGAGCCCTGCAATTACCAATCCTACAACCAGCCATTTACCAATATCTTCCATCATCTCTATCATGGAATACTCTAAAGCTTCACGAATTTTCTCTGAGAACGAGCGATTGTCGTGATGTTCCTCTTCCTTGACATCATTCCTTGCCTCACCCTCTGGATTTTTATCGAACGTGTTCACGAGAAAACCACTGAAGATTCCCGTGAGACAAGCAGCAATTGGGCGCACAATGGCAAAGGGAAGTCCCATAAGGCTTAATGTGGCAATAATGGAGTCAATTCCCGTTTGAGGAGTGCAGATAAGGAACGAAGCCACCGCTCCTTTTGATGCTCCGTCTTTCCTCATGCCCATTGCTGTTGGTATCACGCCACAAGAGCAAAGAGGGAGAGGGATACCAATGAGTGTAGCCCTCAAAACTGATGCCATGTTCGGCTTTGAAAGGTATTTCGTGTAGAATTTTCCAGGGATGAAGGCATGCATGATTCCTGCGAGGAGAAATCCTAAGAGCAGGAAAGGTGACATTTCGTTTACGATGTGTAGTATTTCTTCCATAATTTTGTTATATGCAATATTTTAACTATTCGATATTCTGAGAAATATAAAGAAAAAATTCCAAGCGGTGGTTTACTCTGATAATGCTTTCCACACTTTGACTTGCAAAGTTACTAAAAAATCGCAATATACCGACACTTCTATGCACAAAATGCCACTAAAAATTGCTAATTTAATAATAAATAAGGTATTTGTGTTGCGTATTTCATAAAAATTTAGTATTTTTGCACGATAATTCTACACCAATGCTCGTCACTTCTCAGAAAAAAGAGAAAAAAGAGAAGAAAGAGTGTAAAAAACGTAATCAGAAAAAGAATATGCAAGAAACAAGACAAAACCGTATTTCACGACTCCTTCAGAAGGAGCTCAGCCTTATATTCCAGTCACAGACAAGAATGATGCATGGAGTTATGGTGAGTGTCACAAGGGTGAAGATAAGTCCTGACCTCAGCATCTGCACAGCATACCTCAGCATCTTCCCTTCTGAAAAGGGAGAGGAGATAATCAAGGCAGTGACAAAGAATCAAGCGACCATACGTTACGACCTCGGACAGAAGGTGCGCAACCAGTTGAGAATAATCCCAGAGCTGAGATTCTTCATCGACGACTCCCTGGATTATATCAACCATATCGATGAACTTCTGAAGAAATAACTCCCTGACATTAAGTAGGTATACATAATTATGTCATTATCTCTTACCATAGCAAAGCGATACCTCTTTGCAAAAAAGAGTACCAACGCCATAAACATCATCTCTGGAATAAGCGTTGTGGGAGTGATGGTGGCAACAATGGCACTCGTGATCGTGCTTTCCGTTTTTAACGGCTTTCACGACCTTGTGGCATCGTTCTTCACCACCTTCGACCCTCATCTTGAACTCACTCCAACAAAAGGAAAGTCGGCTCCTGCCGATGACCCTCTCCTTACTGAGGTGAGAAATCTTCCAGAGATAGATGTCTCTACGGAATGTGTTGAAGACCAGGCGCTTGCAGTCTTTCAAGGTAGGCAACTAATGGTGCGGATAAAGGGTGTGGAAGATAACTTTCAGTATCTCACGAATATCCGCGGCATACTCTATGGCGATGGCGATTTCACTCTCCACAGAGCCGACCTTGAATATGGTATTCCGGGAATCAGAGCAGCTGTTGACCTTGGTGCCGGGTCTTACTGGAACGGCACAATAAAAATCTACGCCCCACAGCGAGAAGGGCAACTTGACATGCTCAACCCTGAGCAGGCTTTCTCTGTTGACTCACTCCTTTCTGCCGGTTGTGTCTTTGCTGTAAACCAGTCGAAATACGACAAAAACTATATCCTTACCTCCATCACCTTCGCTCGAAACCTTTTCTTCAGACAAGGTGAGATAACCTCCCTCTCGCTTCGTGTGAAAAAAGGAGAGAGCATAGAGGCTGTCAAGCAAGAAGTGAAAGCGATTGTTGGCGATAAGTATTATGTCAAGGACCGCTTCGAGCAGCAGGAAGACACTTTCCGCATCATGCAAATAGAAAAGCTCATGGCGTATATCTTTCTGACTTTCATTCTCGTTGTGGCATGCTTCAATATCATCGGCTCTCTCTCCATGCTTATGATCGACAAGAAAGACGATGTGGCAACACTCAGGTATTTAGGGGCTTCCGACAAACTCATCAGAAAGATTTTCCTTATTGAGGGAAGCATGATATCTGTCGTGGGAGCAGTCATGGGAACTCTCATCGGACTCCTTCTCTGTCTCTTGCAACAGGAGCTCGGAATAGTGAAAATGGGTAGTCGAGCAGGACAGTATATCGTTGATGCTTACCCGCTTAGCGTACACTATGATGATGTGGCGATGATCTTCGTAACGGTAATTGTAGTAGGATTCCTTGCTGTCTATTATCCTGTGAAATATCTCACAAAACGTCTATTGTAAAAAAACACCAAGACATAAGAATGCGGAAAATTAAATGCTATTTCAACGCTTGTTAGCCGCTTGTTAGCCGCTTGTTAGCCGCTTGTTAGCCGCTTGTTAGTCTAACTTTTATAGATATTAGAACAATATCGATAGGCTATAAGTGGTTTAGAACAATTTGACTTAGGGCTTTTCATAGGTTGATGTCTTGCGGTTGTCTTAGCTTTAAATTAGTCTTAGCTTAGTTTGAGGACTATTGAAAGAGTAAAAAAGATAGGATTTTTGTATTCTTTAACAGTACAACTGTAGTTTTTGCCGCAGTTCATTCGTTTAATATACAGAGACACTTAAAAAAGCAAATAATAATAACATTAAAAATAAAACAAAATGAAATTACGTAATCTTATCACAATGCTCCTGCTTGCTTTCGTAGCAACAGTGCAGGCTCAGCAGGTTCCTTTGCTGCCACGCGACCCGGCAACAAAGTATGGCAAGCTGGATAACGGACTGACGTATTACGTGCGCCATAATGCTTATCCAGAGAAAGTAGCAAACTTCTATATCGCACAGCGTGTAGGCTCTATTCAGGAAAATGACGACCAGAGGGGTCTTGCTCACTTCCTTGAGCACATGGCATTCAATGGTTCTCGCCATTTCCAGGAGAACGGACTCATTGAGTATCTTCGTACTCTCGGTGTCGCTTTCGGTAAAGACCTCAATGCTTACACCTCTATTGAAGAGACTGTCTACAATATTGACAACGTACCAACAACACGCCAGTCTGCCCTCGACTCTTGTCTCTTCGTGCTTCAAGACTGGTCGAACGGTCTTTTGCTTAAGACAGAGGAAATTGACAAGGAACGTGGTGTGATTCATGGAGAATGGTCGATGCGCAGCTCTGCCAACCAGCGTCTCTTCGAGCGCGCCCTCCCTCTCCTCTATCCAAACTGTAAGTATGGCTATCGCCTGCCAATCGGTACTATGGAGGTTGTAGACAACTTCAAGCCACAGGAGCTTCGCGACTACTACGAGAAGTGGTATCACCCAGAGAATCAGGCAATCGTGGTGATTGGTGATATTGACGTTGACTATACTGTAAACAAAATCAAGGAACTCTTCTCTGACATTAAGAAGGGTCCGAATGCTGCAAGCGTAACGCCTACTGCCGTTCCTGACAACAACGAGGCTATCTATGTCTTCGACAAGGACAAGGAGATGCAGTATTCTGTAATGTCTCTCATGATGAAGTCTGACCCTATGCCACAGGAACTTCGTGGCACTCAGCTCGCTTACGTTCAGAACTACATGACAAGTCTTATGTCAAGAATGTTCTCTTCACGTGCCAGCGAACTCTCTCTCGACCCTAACTGCCCATTCATAAACCTTTCTATGGGATACGGAAACTATATCCTTTCTAAGACAAAGGAGGCTTTCGCTTTTGACGTTGTTGCAAAAGAAGGAAAGGAGAAAGAGGCTTTCACAACCATGATTCGTGAGGTGAAGCGAGTAAAGGACTTCGGTTTCACTGGCTCAGAATTTGTGCGTGCCAAGGAGGCTTTCATGGCTGAGCGTGAGAAGGAATATAGCAACCGCGACAAGCGTCTCAGCAAGGCATATATCAATGAGTGTGTACGAAACTTCCTCGATGGTGACCCAATGCCAGGAGCAGAAATCGACTACCAGCTCTGGCAGGCTCTCTCACAGGCAATCACTCTCGATATGATCAACCAGCAGGTGAAGGCTGCTCTCACTATCGAAAAGGATACAAACCTCGTTTGCTACTCTTTCGCTCGTGAGGTTGATGGTGCCGCATATTGTGATGTTGACCAGATGAAGAGCATCATTGCTCAGGTGCGCAATGAAACTCTCCAGCCTTGGGTAGACAATGTAAAGGACGAACCGCTCATCTCTAAGATGCCAAAGGCAGGTAAAATCACTAAGGAGACAAAGAACGAGGCTCTCGGATATACTGAGCTCACTCTCTCTAATGGTGCTAAGGTCGTGCTGAAGAAGACTGACTTTAAGAACGATGAGATTCTATTCTCTGGCTTCGCTCCTGGCGGTAGCGCTCTCTATGGCGAGAAAGACTATAGCAATCTCCGACTCTTTGAGTATGTTATAAACACTGTTGGTCTTGGAAACTTCACAAACAACGAGCTGGAGAAGGCACTTGCGGCTAAGCAGGTTTCAATCACTCCTGCTCTCGACACAAAGTTCAGCAGAATTTCTGGAAAGACAACTCCAAAGGACCTTGAGACGCTCATGCAGCTCTTCTACCTCTATTTCACTGCTCCTCAGAAAGACGAGAAGGCTTACACTTCTCTCATGAACGCCCTCGAGACTGCTCTCAAGAACCGTGACCTCCAGCCTTCTACTCAGATGTCTGACAGTATTGCGGCTTATATGTACAATCATAACCCTCGCTTTGCAAACCTTACTG
>CALZTP010000057.1 GCA_945829115.1 uncultured bacterium
ATAAGCAGTTTGCTCCACACTGCATGGAATCAAGCTGTTTCTGAAAGGGAAATTTCATTTTCACTTATTTAGTAATCCTCTTTTTGCGGCTTGCTCAATAATAAATGATTCTAATGCATATTCCGCATTTTCAAAAATACAAGGAATTTGTGTTCCATTTTTTCTGGCTTCATAATTCTTTATTATACATGGTCCCATGCAAATAGGCAGCGATTTGCAAGATAAACATCTTTCATTATCAAATGTAGAATGAGAGAAAAGTTGACTGAGTAATCTGTTATTCCAAGTTATTTCTCCGTTAAGGTTTAATACACCAATTATTTTATCTTCTCCGTAATCTTGCGCTGTACATTTGAAAACTTTTCCATCATAATTGATAGCATAATGATGAAATCTATCAGAATAACACCGATTGAAAGAGCCTGGTTGATATGCCCAAAAACCTGATTCTAATCCATTTTGATTAAATATATGTTTCACTGTTTCCAGTTGTTCGTAATCTCTTTTGTCACAATTAATTTGCCACACTCTTTGGAAATCTACAGAGATATGTTGTTTTGCCATTTCTGAAAATAATGGAATAATATCAGTAATACCCCATAATGTTTTTCTGTCGTAATTTATTCTTAATGTTATGTGACAGTTTGGAATTCGTTCAGTAAGCGCATTGATATTTCTTATAATAGAAGTGAAAGTTCCAGAATTGTCTTTATTGAACTTTATAAGGTTATGATGTGACTCATTGCCATCTAAAGGTATCTGAAAGCTATTCAGTCTAATATCTTTGAATTCTTCAATCATATTATCAGTTATGAAAACAGAATTAGTTGTCACATGATGTGAGAAAGATACCTTGTTAGAGTCACAGAGGTTAATTGCATATGAAGCGATAGGTTTCATTATCTCATAAAAGTACATAAGAGGTTCACCTCCAAACCAATCAAGATGCAAATGAGTTACCCTACGTGACACAATTAGATTTTCTAAATGTTTTTTTACAGCTTCAACTGTTTTTTCGTTCATAGAACCATTGTGCTTTGCTCCTTTGTATTCTGTAGAACAATACCAACATTTCAAATTACAATCTAAAGTCGGATTTATTGTAATATGATAAGTACCATCTTCGAAGGTGCTAAGTTTGTTTTTTAGGATAATAAAATCTAACTCATTTACATCTTCAACGATAAAACCAGCTTGCTTCATATTTTCAAAAAGTGCTGGGTATTCTTTTTCAAACTCCTCAGTGTTTTCTAAAAGTCTTTCAATTTCATAGGCTTCTTCCTCTGTAAAACACGCAATGGAATTAGTCATAGTGTTATACAGTAATTTGAATTCTGGTTTTGTTATAAATACATTATAATAACTTTTTTTCATTCGTGAATAATTGTTTTTGATTACTTTGATGAGCAGAAGTTCTCCGATTCGTTTATAATGATAAAAAATGCGCCAGAACTATTCAATGATAGAATTGGAAATGGCGCATATTAAGAATTAATAGCCTGCTATGCAAATGTCACAAGCGGTCTGCGCTGGACGACATCCACATCCTGCAAGGCAGTAACATAATGGATTTGTTGGATCATTTCCACAACTAAAACCTAAGATAGGTTTTATTGGCCCACCACAAAGGAGCTGAGTATTATCAGTCCCACCACAAATAAAAGCTAATTCACCATTACTAATTCTACTAATAATGGATTCTTCATTTAATTTGACATGTTTCATGTTAAAATCTTATTTTTTATATTTTTAGAAGAGAACTATTAGAGTCTTTATTTATATCTGCATCAATCACTTTTGTCTTTCGACCGAAGTCAAAAGTGTAGGAAAAGGAAAGATTACAGTATTGATATTGCGTCCTATTTTGAACATCACAGAACTGGCTGTAAACTTTAGTTTCCATTGATGTCTCAGTTTTTCTGTGATTAAATGGCGAAGCAACTATAGCAGATGCATACAAGTTCTTATGTGAATATGTAAGAGTCAGCGAATAGTTAATAGGCATCTTATGTTCTGTCATTGTTGAGAAATCAAAAGTGCGCTGAGCGAAACACATTGCAGGCTTGATAGAGAACTCTCTCCAATAATAACCTGCATTTATATTTGCAGTCAGACTATTCTTATGAGTGTTCTCACGTCCATCAAGCCAGAAATGAGCATAGCGAATGTCACCTCCAACAGAGGTATTCCCTGACACACGGCACGACAATCCTATTATCTCTGAGAAACGATGGGTATTTGCATCATTGCTAAAAGTTTTTACTATACGGTCACCATCGGAATAGTAATCGTTTGTGACATAATTATGGTTGAAATTGTATTGTGATACGGCAGACAAAGTCCAACGCTTTCCAAACTGCTGCATGTAATAAAGGTATGTCATGAAGTCATTCGACTTTTTGAGATTAGGATTTCCCTTTATAGACATGTAGCGGTCTATTGCTATTTCAGCACCATTGAAAACCTCTGTACCATAGTTGGAGTTGACATAGTTTGCAGAATATAGCAGGCTACCTCTTTGTAACTGATACTGGAGTTGTATGTTTAATCGAGGTGTTACCTGACTGAGATTGTTTTTTCCGTCAAGATGATATTGCAACCAGTCTATTCCCAGTCGTGAAGTGAGATACAGTTTCTTTGTAATACCACGATTATAGGCAAGGAAAGCCAGAGACTCACCCTTCCACAAATGCTGGTTCAATTCTGTTCCGTCTGTGTAATGGGAATCCCAAATGTTATGATAGTGGTGAACTGATGCTGTGAGGGTTCCTTTTGCAAACATTGTGTTATAAATACATGCTGCATTGAAGCTGTATACATCTTCTGTTTCACCAACATGATTGACAAATGAGCCTTCTTCGTATCTGCGGTCATATTTGTTCCTACCATAATAGAAATGTGCACCATAGTTCAAAGTCTTAGCATTTGTAAATCTGTATTCTCCACTCAAATCAAACTTCGGAGAAAGGGCACTCTGACTTGTTGTAGATGAGAATTTCTCCTGCATGGTACCTGAAACCTCTGACATACCAAAGGTTCTGTTGGAGGGATTCTCGCTATTCACGAGGGAGAGTTTAGTGTTCAGATAGTTCTTCTTACCGCTAAACTGGTAACGCAACTGAACGTACTGACTGTTCTTCTTGTATTCTGATTCCTGATTGCGAAATCTTGTCAACGGAACATCAAAGGTGAAATTCTCTTCTGATGTAGACTTTATGCCATTTACATTGGAATAGTCAGCACAAGTAAACACTGTGAATGTGTTGCGACCTTGGTTTACAGAAGAAGACAAATCATAAACTCCTTGATTGTAACCAATTGTCTGCTGAGCCTTTGCAAGCACATAGCCGCCATATCGGTATGACTTGACCACAAAGTTTATGGCTGTTCTGTCATTGATATACTTACCTGACGGAATGTCGTGATATTCTATCTTCTCAATATCACGAGGACGGAGCATGACCAAGTCACGAGGATCACATGGCTGACCGTTCATATAAAGAGTTGCAGATGCGCCCATAGCTTCCACAATTCCTGTTTGCATATCAATCTTCACACCTGGAATGTAACAGTTCATAAGCAGTTCATAAGCATTATTGGAGTGTTTCCTTTGTTTGCTGTCTGGACGAATTAATATGTAATTGTTCATTCGCTCCATATTAGGAGCAAGTACAACAACTTCCTCCAATTCAAGCTCCTTCTTGATAGAATCTGTTGTGACTTGCGCTTTCCCTGTCGTTGAAAGGAATAGAACGGTAGATAGGGAAAGGAACAATTTCTTATTCATAGATAATGAATGTAATAACTTTCACCTACTCATATAGCTTTTCGGCTTCCGCTCCTTTTATACAGTAAGGTCTGTTGAAATAATGTCGACAATGGTTTTCTTATGGTAAATTTAATTTTAAAAATAATTAGTGCCTTTTTAAAAATTAGAGTACTAATAAAAATATGTGGATGATTATTTTAGATTATTCTCCCAATATTCATAGCTTGATGCAGCAACACTTAGAGCAGAATAAATTATATCCTTCTCTTCTGTTGTCAATTCATTACTTGCAGAAACTAATTCTATGTACTTATTGGTAATGAATTCTACATCATCTGCTTTATCTGGATATTTTTGGAATATTTCAAGATAAAGGCACATTACTACATCAGAAACATCTTCATCGGCTTCATAGTTATTATTCTCATTTTCAAGACCAACATAATATGATTCTTCAAATTCTTTTGAAGAAATAATATATATTTCATCTTGAGTAAGATACTGATTTATTGGGCTAAGGCTCAAATCATTATCAAGAAGTTTTTGTAGAATAAGATTATGTTTAGCACCCATATATTGAGCATCTTTATTTATTGTTGGAAAATTTAGGGTTATTTGTGTCGGTGTATGGTCTACATATGAAGTATCCAATTCTAAAACACTAACATATGCTTGTGTCACTTGTAGTGGAGATGCTATAGAATCAATAGCTCTTGTTTTGCATTTATTATACTCTATATATGAATACCCTGCACCTCCTATTAAACCACCTATAACTGCACCTGCAGCTGCTCCTTCTGGTCCCAAAAATCTACCAATCTTAAGACCTATTTTTCCCAATTTATAAGCACCTTTTATATCTTTGTATGCTATTTTTGTATATGAATACGCCTCTGAATAGGTAATACCACGAGATGCAATTTTTTCTGTTGCCATAAGACTATCGTTCAACTCTGTAAGTTGGACAACTAAATCAGAAGAATGGGTAACTACTTCTGACTGTGAAAAAACTGTGTAATCATTAGTACATGAACATACTAACACTGTAGCACAAAGAAATCCAAATAATTTTTTCATTTTTAAAATCGACATTAATGTTAAATATTATTGTTTATTTATAAAGTTGTTTACATATATCTTGTCTTATATATATAACGAATAGATATAATATTTTGTGACAATGTTTATACTAATTTTTTTAGAATAGGTTATAAAAACACTGTGGAAAAGTAGTGGAAAAATAGTGGAAAACCCATGTATAACTTATTATTTATCCACACTAAAAACTCATTCCACATTTCCTGTTAATAACCAAAGAGCTTATGAAACATCTATAAACATATATATCAACAGTAGTGTTTAATTGTACAGCATACACATACACATAATGATTTTCAGTAACTTAACTCATAACAAAAGGCGTAATAAAAACAATTATCAACATTATCCACATATTATCATCATCATCATTTTATTTTTTTTAGTTTTTAAAAGGATAAATATTAATAATTGATTGTGGATATCAAGGAAAAAGAAAGCGAAAAAAAATAATCTCGTGCGAGAAATATAAAGATTTTTTTTGAGGATAGAAAAAAAATACGTAACTTTGTAACCGTATATACATATATATAGCTATGTACACGTACTTAACTATGTACACCCTACAAAAAAAATAAAGAAAGGTAAACAGAAAAGAAATATGGCAAAGAAGATTGGTGAGCTGACACCGATGATGCAACAGTTTTATAAGTTCAAGCAAGAGAACCCAGGAGCATTGCTGTTGTTCAGATGCGGAGACTTTTACGAGACATACTGTGAGGATGCTGAAAAGGCGGCAAAGATTCTTGGCATCACTCTAACAAAGAGAAGCAATGGCTCTTCACAGGGAGATGCCATGGCAGGATTCCCTTATCATGCCTTGGATACTTACCTGCCTCGTCTTGTGCGCTCTGGTTGCCGTGTTGCTATCTGTGAGCAGTTGGAAGATCCGAAGAAGACAAAGAAGCTTGTGAAGCGAGGCATCACAGAACTTGTGACACCAGGTGTTGCCATGCAAGACAATGTTCTCCAGACAAAGGAGAATAACTTCCTTGCTGCCGTTTTCTTTGGAAAGGGAAGTCTTGGAATCGCATTCCTTGATGTGAGCACGGGAGAATTCATGTGTGGAGAGGGCACTCTTGACTATGTTCTGAAGCTGATAGAAATGTTCCAGCCGAAGGAAGTCCTGTATGACCGCTCTAAGCAAAACGACTTCTTCCAGAAATTCCCAGCAAAGCTCTGCACCTTTGCACTCGATGACTGGGTGTTCAACCTCCCTCATGCTGAACAGAAACTGAAGAAGCAGTTCAACGTAAAGACACTGAAGGGATTCGGAATAGACCATCTGAAAAACGGAATCGTGGCAGCAGGAGCAATCATCGACTACCTTGACATCACTCACCATAGCAACATGGGGCATATTCTCTCTCTGAAGAGAATAGACGTTGAGAAATATGTTCGCATGGACCATTTCACTATTCGCTCCCTCGAACTCATAGAGCCTATTGTGAAAGATGGAGTCTCTCTGCTGAACATCATCGACCAAACAGCAACTGCTATGGGTGGAAGAATGATGCGCAACTGGATACAGTTCCCTTTGAAAGATATAAAAACTATAGAGGGCAGACAGAATATCGTGGAGTATTACTTCCGAAATCCTGAGTTCAGAGATATAGTCCGTGAACAGCTTCTGAGAATTGCCGACCTTGAGCGTCTCGCATCAAAAATCTCTACCTTTAGAATAAATCCTCGTGAACTACGCCTTCTCATGGAATCACTCGATGCTGTGAAGCGCCTAAAATATTCTTGTCAGCATTCAGACAATGGCGACCTCATGGTTACTGCTGAGAATTTGGAGCCATGCAACGAAATTTATGAGCGAATAAAACGAGAGATTGTTACAGACCCTCCTCTCCTAACTGCAAAGGGTGGATATATTGCTGATGGGGTAGACAAAGAACTTGACGATCTCCGTGAACTGAACAGAAACAGTAAGGCATATCTTCTGAAGATTCAGCAGAGAGAATCAGAACGCACAGGAATATCTTCTCTGAAGGTAGGCTACAACAATGTGTTTGGATATTACCTTGAGGTTAGGAATACATATAAGGACAATGTTCCAGAAGACTGGATTCGCAAGCAGACTTTAGCAAATGCGGAACGCTATATCACGCCAGAACTGAAGGAATATGAGCAGAAAATCATTACTGCTGAAGAGAAGATTCTCGAGATAGAATACAGAATCTTCAGCGACCTTATGAACTCCTGTCAAGACATTATTGCTAAAATTCAGCAGAATGCTGTTCTCGTGGCTCGCCTCGACTGTCTTCTGAGCTTTGCCATCGTCTCTCTGCAATATAAGTATAATCGTCCGGTTATAGACAACACCATCTCCCTGAACATAAAGAACGGAAGACATGCCGTGATAGAGACACAGATGCCAGTAGGGGAGGAGTATATCCCGAATGATATTTTCCTTGACGATAAGCAGCAACAGATCATTATTATCACCGGACCAAATATGGCAGGAAAATCGGCATTGTTGCGACAAACAGCACTCATTGTTATACTTGCACAGATAGGATGCTTCGTACCAGCAGAAAGTGCACAGATCGGTGTTGTTGACAGAATCTTCACACGTGTTGGAGCAAGCGACAATATTGCTGCAGGAGAGTCAACGTTTATGGTGGAGATGACAGAGGCTTCAAATATTCTCAATAACCTCACTGATAAGTCTCTCGTTCTCTTCGATGAGCTTGGTCGTGGCACAAGCACCTACGATGGCATCTCTATTGCCTGGGCGATTGTGGAATACATCCATTCTAAGGTAAAAGCACGCACTCTCTTTGCAACTCACTATCATGAATTGAACGAAATGGAGCAACACTTCCCTCGTATTCATAACTACAATGTCTCTGTCATGGAGACAGACAAGAAGGTGGTGTTCTTGAGAAAGCTCCAGAAGGGTGGCTCAGAGCATTCTTTCGGTATTCATGTGGCAAGCATAGCCGGTATGCCGAAGCAGATTATCGATCGTGCGGAAATAATTCTTAAGCAGTTAGAGAATGAGAATAGTGGTGTGGGAAGCGATGTGGCAGTAAAAGCCATTCAGGAAAATAAGCCATCAAGGGAGATTTCCTTCTTCCAACTCGACGACCCTATTCTGAAACAAATTCGCGACTCGCTCCTTTCCCTTGAGATAGACAATCTCACTCCTTTACAGGCACTCAATAAGCTTAGCGAGATAAAAAGCATACTGAAAGGGTAGGGGAATATTCTTTTTCTTGGTGGCAATTCATAGAAACCACATAAAGTAAAAAAATCCTCTTCCTTCGCCAATTCTATTCCTATGTCAAACCAATATCGAAGCATATTCAAAGCAACAACCATCTTCGGAGGTACACAGCTTTGCCAGATACTCTTCAACCTTCTAAGGTCGAAGAGTATCGCATTGCTCGTGGGCGTCATGGGAATGGGCATGACCACCATGTACAACACCTCCCTGAACATTATCATCACTCTCTTCGGAATGGGGATAAACGTCAGTGTGGTTAATCAGTTGACGAAAGCGCACGATGATGGTGACTATGAACGTATCTCGGTGATTGTGAGCATTTTCCAACGACTGACACTCTTGCTCGCAGGAAGTAGTGTGCTCTTCGTATGTGCTTGCTCTCCTTTGCTCAGTCAGTTGTCATTCGATGAATACAGTCATACTGGAAACTACTGTCTCCTTTCCTTACTCGTTGTCACTACTCTCCTTCAACAATGCAATACCGCCATTCTTGTAAGCATGAGGAAGATAAAGGATATTGCTCTCAGTTCTGTGCTCTCTTCCTTCGCCACTCTCATTGTCTCTGTGCCCTTCTTCTATTTCTTGCGCTATGATGGTATTGTTCCAGGATTGATTTTTTCTTCTTTATGTAACTGGCTGATAACATGGTATTTCGTAAGACGATTAGGAATAAAAAAGAAGAAGGTGTCAAAGAAAATCTTCACCACCTATAGCTATCGATTCATATCATTAGGAATGGCTATGGTCTTCTCAAGTCTTTTAGGAGCCATTGCTGTTTATGGAATAAATGTTTTTGTGGTATCGTTTGGGGAAATAGACGATATCGGACTGTATAGTGCTGCCATGGCGATTGTGACACAGAGTGTGGTGTTGGTGTTCTCCTCCATGTCTTCCGACTATTATCCTCGCCTCCTTACTTCCCTGAAAGACAAGGCTTTAATGAACTCCACAATAAACCAGCAGACAGAAATCATTATCCTTATAGCATCACCAATACTCATGGCGATGATATTTTTCTCGCCTCTTGTGATAAAAATCCTTCTGTCGCAGAAATTTCTCGTAATGGTTCCACTGATGCGCATTCTTTGTATAGGAATGTTCTTAAAGGCATGCTCCTATACCTTGGGATATGTCTCCTTGGCTTTTGGCGACAAGAAGGTATACACTTTCTTAGAGGGAATATATGGAAATGCTGTTACGGTGATTCTCTCCATTGTGTTCTATTATTTCTTTGGATTGAACGGTCTTGGATATGCTGTAGTGGTTGATTTCCTGCTTTACTATTTCGTAATATCTCTATTCAACAAAAATCGCTATGGTTATCTCATTGATCGTGGAATAATCATGCTGTTGGTGAAGTCTTTTGGTGCAGTACTTTTACTTTTCGTCATGTCACAATATCTGTCGGAGTTATATTTCTATATCTCTGGAGGAATTCTTTTAGTAGCAACATCGGTTTATTGCTTAATGATCTTAAAGAGAAGGCTTTCGCTATAGATAAACGAGTATTTTTACTGATATACAGATATTTAGACCTTACACCAAAAACAATTATCGTACAAGAATCTTTCCTGCCTTTGAAACGTAAATACCTGGGCGAAGAGTGCCTATGACTTTTCTTCCCGAGAGATCATAGTATTCCGTCTCAGTATTCTCGAGAGAATCTTCTGGAAAGAGATGCTCTATTCCAGTGTATGTCTTTTCAATATATTTTATTCCTTCTAAAGCGTCTATCTCTCCATAGCCGTAGATGTTGTTTGGATAGAGTAGGGTAGGGTCAATATGGTTTGAGGTATGAGCAATAACATCACTTATATCATCAGGAGAAAGTGTTGGGCATACCTGTAGCCAGAGGGCAATTATTCCCGTCACCATAGGGCACGACATGGATGTTCCGTGTGTAGATGCCCAAAGGTATTTTCTGTCGTTATAAGAAAATTCTCTTACACTCCACCTCACTGGATATGTATCTTTGTTCGCCTCATAATACTGACTGCCGTAAGAAGAGATTATGTTCGTTCCTGGTGCAACAACATCTGGCTTGGTGATTCCAGAAAGTGTTGGTCCTCTACTACTGAAATCAGATATTTTCCCTTCTTCTCCTAAGCTGACAGACATAATGTCGCCATACATGTTCTCCACACTCGATTTATATATTGTTGCTCCAACACAGATCACATCTTTATTGCTCCCTGGGAAAAGAATGTTATGGTCGTTGGTGATGTCAAGCATAGGCAAATCATAGTCTTTCTTTTCAAAACTTCCAGAGAGGGCAAATGTTTCAATGTCATTGTCTTCACCATATACAGTAAAGAAAATATCTGATTCAGAGATTGTCTTCAATGTGTCTGAAAGAATAATTTCTGCTGCCGTTTTACTTTCATCATAGCAAGAGGTATAGGCAGATAACTCCATGACAAACAGTGAATTGCCTATTCTTATAGTGTCACAAAACGTACTGTCTTTATCAATTAAATCATGTGTGCTGTAAAAATATTTCCTTTCTTCTTTCTTTGAGTCAAAGAAAGAGAGGGAGAAGGAAAGAGGTTTTGTAGAGGAGGTGGTAAGCATAAAGTGTTTGTTACTGTTCGTAAGAAATGTGCCACCTTCTGAAATTCCTTCCGGCTTTCGGAAATAGCCAGTTTTCAACGCCTCATTTCCAGCAGAAGAACATAGAATACGCCCTTTTCCAACCATCTCGGAGAGTATCTCGTGATACAGCTGTGTGTCATAAAAATAATCTTTTGAGCCCTCACTGAAGTTTATCACGCATGGCTTTCCTTCCTTCTCTGCATAATCAAAGATATACTGAAAGCCGAGAAGGTCGGTAACAGAATTGTAAAGGGAAAGACTGTCTTCACTAATCAGAAAACTGTTGTCGCTTGTAAGATTCGCCACTAAACAGATGTCAGACTCTGGTGCCATACCTTGATATTTCCACATGTTGTTTCCCTCACTACCAGAGCCAGCAGAAGTGCCTAAGGTGTGAGTACCGTGAGTTACGATATGTGCGTCAACAGAACATCCTTTTCTTATAATCTCCTCTTCCTCAGTGTATTGACGTCCTACATAAACAGTATCTTCACCCTTCACCTCTTTCCCATTCTCAGAGAAGTCAAGCTGATCCCAGACAGCTTTTATTCGGTATCTTCCCATATCCTCACTCCAGAAAGTGGGGTGGGTGAGGTCAAAGCCAATATCCATTGTTCCTATAACAATTCCTTCTCCCGACAGCTTTTTTCCGTCAGGGAGCATAACTGTTTCTTTTGCTTTCCTTACGTTTGTAATCTCTGAGGAGAGGTCGTTGGTTGTTTTGCACAATCGTCCTGCCTCTATTCTTTCCACACTTCGCTCTTCAGAAAGTCTTGAAAGTTGTGAGCATGTGGAGAGAACAACATGCTTATTGCCCCAAGAACGAAGAATCTTTCCTCCACAACGTGTTATTGCTTCTTTATTGTCGCATTTTATTATTGTTGGAATTATTCTTTCCTGTTGCCTATCGTTGTTTTTTTTAATTTCATGCTTTCTAAGAACATCTTTCTCATTGCTTCTCGCTTCCTCTTTTTTCAATACGCTTTTAAGAGTTTGTGCCTTCACTTCTTTCCTTAGCCATGGAGACATTTTTCCATAGTTCTGTCCGTAGGAGGCTATTGATGCAAAGATTAATAATATAGTGATGATAAGGTTTTTCATAAATAATTCTGTATATCTATTTAGAGTACTGTCTTATAGTAATTTTATTGCAAAAATAATAATAATTTCTATTTCTTCGACACAAAAACAAAATTTTTATTGATTTTTTACGTTATTATGATAAGTAGGTGTGTATAATTTTTATGACAGAAGAAAAATTCAAGAAAAAAGTCTCTGTAGTTATCACTACATATAATCAGCAAGATACAATAGCAAGAGCAATAGAAAGTGTCTTGCGACAGAAATGCCAGTGGCCTCTTGAGGTTATCATTGGAGACGATGGCTCCACAGACTCTACCTCAGCAATCTGCAAGAGTTTTGCTGAGCGATATCCCGATATTGTTCGCCTATATATAAATGAGGTGAACAAAGGAATTGTGGAGAATTATTTCTCCTGCCTCCTTCGTTGTGAAGGAAAATATATTGCTGACCTTGCGGGAGACGATGAATGGTGTGACAATCAGAAGCTCTCTCGTGAAATTGAGTTTTTAGAGGAGCATGAGGATGTTGTTCTCGTTCATACTGACTATAGAATACGCAATGAGAAAGATGGAACAATTTCTCCTGCCGCTCCATATCCTTTCAAGGAGAGTCCTTACGGAGGCAAGGAGGCTTTCTTCAATCTTGTAAGCCAGCGTTTCCGCCCTCTTGCTCATCTCTGCAGCTCACTCTACCGAAATGATGCTTTCCTTAGTTGTTATCGTAAATATCCAAAATATTTTCATGGAAGGGAATACCCTTGTGAGGATGTGCAGTTAACAGCTCTCTTGGCTTTTGAAGGAAAGCTTGCTTACATTCCTGATGTTACTCTTCTATATTCTGTTTCTTCAGACAGTATATCAAATAGTAAAACAGAACGTAAAGCATTATCTTTCAAATATTCTGTGCTAAAACTGATGGTTGACTTGAGAGATGATCTCCAGCTCTCTCATTCCGACTTTTCTACCTCCTGCCAATATCGTATCTACGAGATTCTTATGCATGTCTTCCGACTTCATGAGAAAGCTCTTCTTCGTGAGGTGTTATCTTACTTCTTAAAAAACGATATTGCCGTTAAAACTCTGAGAAACAATCTCCTTGTCTCTCTCCTCTCGTGTTCTCCGTTATGGAGTTTTCTGTTCTTTATTCGTAACTTAAAAAAGTCATTATGGAAATGAAGATAGTATATGTAATGGAAACAATGAGTATCCGGGGAGGATTGGAGAGAATAATGTCAGAGAAGATAAACTATTTTGCTGACAACCTCGGTTACGACATAACCCTTCTTGAGGTATATTCTTTCAGCAATGGAAGAAAGGGTAGGGGAGAAGACCCTGAACAAGGTGATGCATTCCGAATTTCAGAGAAGGTGCATCGTGTGAAATTGGGAATACGGAAGAAAAGTCTAAAGCCACTGAAGATTTTTACCTTCTTAAAAGTGGCAAAGATGGTGGCAAATGAAATAGACCGCCTTCGCCCAAATATAATGATTTCTGCTTCTCTCATAGGGGTTATTGTCTTCTCTCTGAAGAAATACCCTTGCCGAACAATCTTTGAGTCTCACCAAAACAGAGGCACCATGCCACTTCAGTTTCTCATGAAGCGTATGGAGCAGAATGTGGACTGTGTCGTTACTCTTACACAGGGTGACGCAAAAGAGTATGTCTTGGCGAAGAAGGTTTATGTAATCCCTAATTTCAATACTGTCTATCCCCTCTCGCCTGGCTACCGCCATCAACGCACGAAAGAGATTGTGGCGATTGGAAGATTGTGCAAAGAAAAGGGCTATGACTTCCTCCTTGAGGCATGGAGCAGAATAATCACCCATCTTCCTGATTATCGTCTCTGCATATATGGTGACGGAAAAGAGCGGGATGCTCTTCTTTCTTTAATCGCTAAACTGAACATCTCTGATTCTGTTTCTTTATTGCCTTCTTCTGGAGATGTGTATTCCATTTATCGCTCTGCTGATCTCCTCCTTCTCACTTCTCATTGTGAGGGATTCTCACTCGTTTTGTTGGAGGCAATGGCTTATGGAGTGCCTGTTGTTGCAGTGGACGTTCCTTATGGGCCACGAGAAATTCTCTCAGAGAAACTCCCAGAGTCTGAGTATTCTACTGATGATTTTCAAGAAGTGCCACTGATAGATTTCTCAAATCTTCAAAGAATAATGGAGTTGGATTTTTCTAATCCTTCTGTTCTTCTTTCAAAAGATTTTAAAAAGTTATCTTCTTTCATGTCTTCTCCATTCACTGTCTGCAAAGGTGGTGTTCTTGTGGAAAGAGATGTTCTTTCATTCGTAAATGCTGTCCTTAAAATATTGAAAAACAATAAGTTGTATTCTGCTCTCTCTTCTTCTGCTCCTTCTGTTAACAATCGTTATTCAAAGGATTCAATAATTCCTCTTTGGTGTTCCCTTTTTTCTGATATTATGAAACAGTAAAAAAAACAAGAAAAGAACTCATAAGAAAGAGCATTGCGAAAAAAATCACTTATGTTTCCTGAAATATACTTTGCAACTTGGTTGCAAAGTTTTTTTTATAATTTTGTACCCGAATTTCAGAACACCTTTTTCTAACCATTATAATAAATATACCTATGAAGAAAATCGGTACAACCTTTCTTGTTCTTTCTGTGGTGCTTTTTTTTAGCTGCGGAGGTCATAACCATCACGATCACGAAGAAGCTCATGACCATGAACATAACATAGAATCAGATCATAGCCACTCTGATTCAGAACACTCAGAAAAGAAAAATTCTCATGAAGGTCATGCTGACGAGATTATATTCTCAAAGCATCAGGCAGAGGAGGCGGGAGTAAAGATTGAAACGGCTACTCCAGCAAAGTTTAGGACTTCGCTGCAGGTGAGCGGACAGATAATCTCCGGACAGGGAGATGAACAGACGGTTGTAGCCACTTCGGCAGGTATTGTGCTTTTCGCAAATGCTTCTATAGCAGAGGGAGCAGCCGTTTCTGCCGGACAAACCATTGCCTTTGTCTCTTCAAAGAACATACAAGATGGCGACCCTTCAGAAAAGGCTAAGGCTGCCTATGAGGCTGCCAAGAGTGACTACAATCGTGCTAAAGAACTGGCGAAAGAGCAGATTGTCTCTCAGAAAGACCTCGCTCAGCTGAAGATGCAATATGAGACTGCTCGCATTGCCTATGAGGCTCAGGGAAAGCATGCCACTGCCTCTGGGGTGACTGTCAGCTCTTCTCTCTCTGGCTACATAAAAAACCGCCTTGTCTCACAAGGTGAGTATGTCTCTGTTGGTCAGCCGATTGTAACCGTAACAAAAAACCGCCGGTTGCAGCTGCGGGCAGATGTTCCTATGGAGAATATCAATCTTCTCTCTCAAATCTCTGGAGCAAATTTCCAAATGGCGGGATCAAAGAATGTTTACAGCACCGAGGCTCTACATGGTCGTGTGCTCTCTTATGCAAGAAGTGTTTCAGACGGTTCTGCCTTCCTTCCTGTCACTCTCGAATTTGACAATGTTGGCGACTTTGTCTCTGGTGCTTTTGCTATGGTTTGGCTACAGGGAAAAGAGCGTGAGGGCGTTCTCTCTTTACCAAAAGAGGCTCTTACAGAATCTCAGGGTGTGAAATATGTCTATGTGCAAGTGGAGCCAGATGCTTATGTAAGGAGGGAGGTGACCACAGGCTCTACAGACGGTATTCGCATAGAAATTCTCCACGGTCTTCGCCCTGGAGAGAAGGTTGTCACAAAAGGTGCCTATCAGATAAAGCTTGCCAGTCTCTCTACAGCAATTCCACACGGGCATTCACACTAACCATAAGTTTATGTTTAGTTATGTGTAAAAAAGAATTATCTGCATACTTACTAAATGTGTAACCTACTGTAAATAAGCGTAATACTCGTAGTTATTATTTCTATTTCCACTCAATAAAAGAAGAAGATATGCTTAACAATATTATCCGGTTTTCGTTAAAGAACCGTATCGTGGTGTTGGTTTCTGCCATACTGCTCGTGGTGTTCGGAATATATACTGCGAAGACCATGGACGTAGATGTGTTCCCAGACCTTAACGCCCCTACTGTGGTGGTGATGACAGAGGCGGGAGGAATGGCTCCTGAGGAGGTGGAGAGACTTGTTACCTTCCCTTTAGAAACGGCAGTGAATGGTGCTACAGACGTTCGTCGAGTGCGCTCCTCTTCAACAACGGGATTCTCCATAGTATGGGTGGAGTTCAACTGGGGCATGGATATCTATCGTGCCAGACAGATTGTTTCTGAGAAAATGGCGGAAGTGAGAGATCAACTTCCAGAGAATGTGGGAAATCCTACACTCGGTCCTCAGTCGTCTATACTCGGAGAACTGATGTTTGTGGCTATAACGGCTGACAGCACTTCCTTACGAGATCTTCGAACACTTGCCGATTGGACTATCCGTCCTCGACTTCTTGCCACAGGAGGTGTTGCTCAGGTGTCTGTTCTTGGTGGTGAACTCCGTGAATATCAGATACTTCTCGACCCAGCTCGCATGAAACACTATGGCGTTGGGTTAAACGATGTTCTTACTGCCGTTAATGGTATGAATCAGAACACCTCGGGAGGTGTCTTGTATGAATATGGCAATGAATATATCGTTCGTGGTGTTCGCTCCACAACCGACCTCTCTGAAATGGGAAAGTCGCTTGTGAAGCGTGTCAACGGCATGCCTGTCATGCTTCGCGATATTGCTGAGGTGAAGATTGGCGACAAAGCTCCAAAGATGGGTGTTGCCTCCTTGAAGGGTAAGCCGTGTGTTGTTATGACGGTTACAAAACAGCCAAACACCTCCACCCTTGACCTTTCAAAGCAGATTGATGCTGCTCTCTTAGATGTTCAGAAGTCTCTTCCGAAGGATGTCTCTCTTTCCACTGATGTATATCGTCAGGAGCGGTTCATAACAAGTTCCATCGACAACGTGAAGAAATCTCTTTACGAAGGTGGATTCTTTGTCGTGATAGTGTTGTTCTTGTTCCTTATGAATGTGCGCACAACGGTTATATCACTCGTAACAATTCCGGTCTCACTCGTGGTGAGCATTGTCACGCTTCATGTCCTCGGACTTACCATAAACACCATGAGTCTTGGTGGTATGGCGATTGCTATCGGCTCTCTCGTTGATGATGCTATTGTTGATGTGGAGAATGTCTTTAAGCGACTCAGAGAGAACAGACTTCTTCCAGAGGAACAGCAACGACCTCTTCTCACCGTAATCTTCGAAGCATCTCGAGAGGTTAGAATGCCTATTCTCAGCTCTACACTTATAATAATAGTGAGCTTTATACCGCTTTTCTTCTTGACAGGAATGGAGGGAAGACTGCTTGCTCCTCTCGGAATAGCGTTTATAACGGCTCTCTGTGCCTCAACAGTTGTGGCACTTACGCTCACTCCTGTCTTGTGCAGTTTCTTGCTTGGAAGAAAACAGGGAAAGAATGGGGAGAAGGAGTCGGTGGTGGCTCTTTGGCTGAATAGGCATTACAATTCTCTTCTTCAAAAGGCAATAAATAGGAAGAGGGTTGTTATTTCCATTACGGGAGCATTACTCGTTCTTGCCTTGGTGGTTTTCTTCAGTCTTGGCAGAAGTTTCTTGCCGCCATTTAATGAGGGCTCGTTTACAATAAACGTAAGCACAATGCCAGGAATTTCTCTTGAGGAGTCAGACAAGATTGGTCTTAGAGTAGAGAAAATACTCCTTGAAATTCCAGAGATAAAGACTGTAGGAAGGAAAACGGGACGTGCGGAGCTTGATGAGCATGCTCTTGGTGTGAACAACTCGGAGATAGAGGCTCCTTTCGTTCTTGCCGACCGGTCAAAAGATGAGGTGATTGATGATATTCGCACTCGTTTGGAGGAAATTCCTGGTGTGAGCATAGAGGTGGGTGCTCCTATCACTCACCGCATTGACGCAATGCTTTCGGGCACTCAGGCGAATATCGCCATAAAGCTTTTTGGTGACGATCTGAACAAGATGTACTCTTTGGGAAATCTTATAAAAGAGGAGATTTCTGACGTCAAGGGTATTGCCGATCTAAATGTTGAGCAACAGGTGGAACGCCCTCAGTTACAGATTGTTCCAAACCGTGAGATGATGGCAAAATACGGTCTCACAATGTCTGATTTTGGTGAGATGGTGAACGTCCTACTGAATGGGCAGGTGGTCTCTATGGTTTATGAGGGAAATCGCTCTTTCGACCTTACTCTAAAGGTGAACGATGACAGTCGCTCTACTGCCGAGAGAATAAAAAATCTCACCATCTCTGTTGACGGACAGGCAATTCCTCTATGCCATATTGCTGACATTGTCTCTGCAACCGGACCAAACACCATCAATCGAGAGAATGTGGCGAGAAAGCTCGTTGTTTCTGCAAATGTGGCGGGAAGAGACCTCACTGGTGTTGTCTCTGATATTCAGAAAAGAATAAACGAAAGGGTTTCGTTGCCAGAGGGCTATCATGTGGAATATGGTGGACAGTTTGAAAGTGAGAAGGCGGCTTCTCAGACTCTTCTCGTAATGTCTATATTCTCTATTCTCGTAATATACCTCTTGCTCTTTGCACAGTTCAGAAACTTCACGCAGGCGGCTGTAATATTGCTGAATCTTCCATTGGCATTGATAGGGGGTGTTATGGCGGTGAGCATGACAGACGGAATGATTAGCATTCCGGCGATAATAGGGTTCATCTCTCTCTTCGGAATTGCCACGAGAAACGGTATGCTGCTCATCTCTCGTTTCAACGACCTCCGCAATGAGGGACTCTCTGTTATGGAGTGTGTCATGAGGGGCTCGACAGATCGTCTGAACCCTATCCTTATGACTGCTCTCACCTCTGCTCTCGCACTCATTCCGCTCGTGATTGGTGGAGACCTTCCAGGAAATGAAATTCAGAGTCCAATGGCAAAGGTTATACTCGGTGGACTCTTCACCTCTACTCTCCTAAATGCTTTCATAATCCCCATAATGTATCTCCTCACAAATAAGAAAAAATGAAAAGAATACTCTCTGCAATAGTTCTTTGCTCGCTTTCTCTTGCTCTCTACGCACAGGGAGGAATTGATGGCGTTCTTGCTGCAATAGAAAAGAACAATACAACGCTCTCTGCTCTCCGCAGTTCTCTCGATGCTCAGAAGTTAGAAAACCATACTGGTCTCACTCTCCCTGACCCAGAGGTGGAGTTTGGGTATCTATGGGGTGGGCCTTCGGAGATTGGGAAAAAGAAGGATGTTAGTGCATCACAGTCTTTCGACTTCGCCACTCTCTCTGGTGCAAAGAGGCGCCTTGCTCGTCAGCAGGATCAGCTTGCTGACTGTCAGTATAGAACAGACCGTATGTCTATTCTCCTTGAAGCACAACAGATTTGTCTGGATATTGTCTATTATAATGCTCTCATCAAAGAACTCAACATCCGACTTAACACCTCTCGGGAGATAGAATATGCTCAAAAAAGGCGATTAGACTCTGGAGACATCACACGTATGGATTATAATAATGTTGCTCTCGACCTTGCTGCTATCCTTGCTGAGAAAAACAGAAATGAATCGGAGCGGGACGCTCTCTTCGCTGAACTTCAGAGACTTAACGGTGGCATTCCACTATCACTAACAGATACTGTCTTTCCGCAGATTTCTGTTCCTGAAAATTTCGATTCTTGGTATGCACAGGCAGAGAAGAAAAGTCCAATGCTCGCATACGTAAAGCAAGAGATAGAGGTGGCAAAGAGGCAGGTCGCTCTCTCTAAGGCTGATGGAATGCCTACGTTCTCTCTTGGCTTTGCTGGCGAATATGTGGTGGGGGAGAGGTTTCAGGGTGCAACAATCGGACTCTCTATACCGCTTTGGGGAAACAAAAATCGTGTGCGTCAGGCAAAGGCGGAGGTGACGGCTGCAAAGGCACGTCAAGAAGATGCTCATCGTCAGTTCTATGGCACGCTACAGTCGCTTTTCAATCGTCAGAAAGGACTTTGGAATACCGTTGAAACATTTTCTGCTGCTCTCTCTTCTACAGATAACACCATCCTTCTAAAAAAAGCGCTCGATGCTGGTAGTATATCCACTGTTGACTATCTACTTGGTTCGCGTCTCTACTACGATGTCATAAACCAGCGTCTTGATGCTCTACGTTCTTGGCATAAGATATGGGCGGAAATGAATGCTTATGCCTTGTAGTGTATTCTCTTCACAACAATAATGGTGGCGAATATCAGTTTGCCCAGAAGTACGGTTGGACGATTTACGTAGACAGACCCGACCACTTCGTGACCTACGAGGATGGTTGCTACAACAGCAACCACACGAGGCAGAGGTTATAATAGTAAATGTTAAAAGTAGCTTAAAATTAATTCTAAACACAATTTGAATAAGTAGGTGTGCAAAATTATTTTTATAATGATTGTATTGATTGGTGATGTAGAATCAGTATGTGACATAAAGGAGTGTAGCGACTCCTACTCGACTGTTGTCACTTGCTGATAATGCGCAGTAGGCGATGCAAGGATTATAAAAATAATTTTGCACACCTACTTATGAAAAAAAATATTGCTTTAAATGAAATCGGCAAGAATTTTTTCATAGGCTATCGTGTTTTATGTTAACACCGTGGAGCGATGTGATTGTA
>CALZTP010000058.1 GCA_945829115.1 uncultured bacterium
CTGCATCACCAATCAATACAATCATTATAAAAATAATTTTGCACACCTACTTATTGATGGAATTGCTGATAGAATACGGTGAGACCTCGTGGAGGTCGAGAGAAACGTATTTCTTTGGGTGAAAGATGCTTATGCAAACGTTCGCAGAGCAAAAAAGCAATAAATTTCCACTTCTTTTGTATAGAAGGGGAAAAAAGTATGTACCTTTGCAAACGAAATCAAAAAGCAATCGAAAAGCAATAGAAAGCAATAGAAGAAAAATCGAAATCAATCTGACGAAGCTCGACAGGAGAATCAAATACACAGAAAAGAAACTAAAATCTAAAAGACCAACCTTTATGAAAAGAACAAGAACATTCAATCTGAGAAATTGGGTGATGACCGTTGTTGCCTTATTAGGATTCACAACATCCGCAACGGCACAAGAGGCAGCAAAGAGCGTCACCTCTCCAGACGGAAACCTGAAGGTGTGTTTCTCACTGACCGCAGACGGTGTGCCTACGTACAGCATCGACTACAAAGGGCAGCCTGTGGTGAAGACAAGCCGACTCGGCATTGAACTCAACGAGGAGAAATCGCTCATGGACCGTTTCCGCCTAAGAAGCAGCGCCACCACATCGTTCGACGAAACTTGGCAGCCTGTCTGGGGAGAGGAGAAGAGCATCCGCAACCATTACAATGAGCTCTTCGTGGAATTGGAGCAACCAGCAGATGGGAGATTCATGAACTTCAGATTCAGAGTCTACGACGATGGCGTGGGCTTCCGCTACGAGTTCCCACAGCAGGAGAAGCTCCCTTACTTCGTTGTGAAGGCGGAGCATACGGAGTTTGCAATGCCAGCAGACAACACAGCATGGTGGATTCCAGGCGACTACGACACCCAGGAGTATGACTACACCGAGTCTAAGCTCACCGAGATTCGTGGACTCATGGAAAGTGCGAAGTGTGACAATGCCTCCCAGACCTTCTTCTCGCCAACAGGAGTGCAGACCTCACTGCAGATGAAGACCCCAGAGGGACTTTATGTGAACATCCATGAGGCGGCCCTCGTGGACTACTCTTGCATGCACCTCGACCTCGACGATAAGAACCTTGTGTTCCGCTCACAGCTCACTCCAGATGCACAGGGAAATATGGCACACTGCCAGACCCCTTGTCAGACTCCTTGGCGAACAGTGATGGTTGTTGACGACGCTCGCAAGGCTCTCGCCTCCCGACTCATTCTGAACCTCAACGAGCCATGTAAGTACAGTGACACATCGTGGATCAAGCCAGTGAAATATGTTGGAGTATGGTGGGAAATGATTGGAGGAGGGAAAGAATGGTCGTACACGAATGATCTCCCTTCTGTTCACATCGGAAAAACCGACTATAAGAACGTGAAGCCTCACGGAAACCACCCTGCCAATAACGAGAACGTAAGGAAGTATATTGACTTTGCGGCACAGCACGGTTTCTCACAGGTGCTCGTGGAAGGCTGGAACATTGGTTGGGAAGACTGGTTCGGACATAGCAAAGACTATGTCTTCGACTTCCAAACCCCTTACCCAGACTTCGATATCAAGGCACTGAACGACTATGCTCACTCAAAAGGTGTGCGCCTCATGATGCACCACGAAACCTCCAGCTCAGTACGCAACTACGAGAGACATCTCGATGCTGCCTATAAGCTCATGGTGAAATACGGCTACAACTCAGTGAAGAGCGGATATGTTGGAGACATCATTCCACGAGGAGAGCACCACTACGGACAGTGGATGAACAACCACTACCTCTACTGCATCACAGAGGCAGCAAAGCATCATATCATGGTGAACGCACATGAGGCAGTGCGCCCTACTGGACTTTGCCGCACATATCCAAACCTCATCGGCAACGAATCAGCTCGAGGCACGGAATATGAGTCCTTCACTGGAAACAAAGCATTCCATACCACCGTGCTTCCTTTCACTCGTCTGCAAGGAGGACCAATGGACTACACACCAGGAATCCTTGAGGGTGACATGAACAAAATCAACCCTACTAAGCACCACCACATCAACTCCACCCTCGCTCGCCAGTTGGCCCTCTACGTGACACTGTACAGTCCGCTGCAAATGGCTGCCGATACTCCAGAGAACTACGAGCGATACATGGATGCTTTCCAGTTCATAAAGGACGTAGCAATCGACTGGGACGAGAGCCGCTATCTCGAGGCAGAGCCAGGACAGTATATCACCGTTGCTCGCAAGGCGAAGGGTAGCGATGACTGGTTCCTTGGTTGCACAGCAGGCGAGAACGGTCACCAGTCTGCCCTGAAGCTCGACTTCCTTGACGCAGGACGTAAATACGAGGCAACTATTTACGCAGACGCGAAGGATGCAGACTACCAGAAGAATCCGCAGGCATACACCATTTCTAAGGTGAAGGTAACAAAGAAGAGTGTGCTGAAGCTAAAGGCAGCTCGTGGCGGTGGATATGCTGTCAGCATCAAGCCAATAAACTAAAAGCTTGAATTAATGTCAGCATCAAGCCAATAAAGTAACGGCTGGAGCAAGCGGCAAGAAAGGAAATAGAAAGAAAGAAAAAAGAAGTAAACGACAGAAATGCCATTTACTTCTTTTTTCTTTAAGTAGGTGTGCAAAATTATTTTTATAATCCTTGCATCGCCTACTGCGCATTATCAGCAAGTGACAACAGTCGAGTAGGAGTCGCTACACTCCTTTATGTCACATACTGATTCTACATCACCAATCAATACAATCATTATAAAAATAATTTTGCACACCTACTTATAAAAATAATTTTGCACACCTACTTATTCTTGAGGTTATGATTGTTGAAGAGAACTACAGGTTAGAGATGACTGCAGAGTGAGGAAGGATGCTCGAAATCAGTTTCCCATTAGGAGTATAGCGACTGTTGTCACATTCCAAGAGCTGGGAGATGATCTGTTCCATTTCCTCATTTGAAAGCAGCTGACCGTGAGGGATTGCCGCATTGCGAGCCATGGTGGCAGCAAGAGAGGAGAAGAGTTCATTGCTTACGGAGGACTCCTGTTCAGAAGCCTCAGAGACCATATCGCTTACCAAGCGAGAGATGTCGAGCCCTTCAAAGTCGACTGGTGCAGCATTGATGGCATAGGTGCCGCCACCAAGGTTTGTCAGTTCAAAGCCCAATTTCTCCATCTCTGGAAGGATGACAGGAAGAGACATCATCTCCGCAACGGTGAACTGCACGGTTTCAGGAAAGAGGAGTCGTTGCGAAGCCCGATTCTTTAATCTTATCTCTCTAAGGTAGCGTTCAAAGAGTATTCGCTCATGAGCACGCTCTTGGTCGGTTACCATCAGTCCTGCCTCTACCGAAGTGAGGATATAAGCCCCCTTATACTGGAAGTGCTCCGTGCTCCGTGATAGCTTTTGGTTGTCGAGAAGAGGAGAGTCTGGTTCGTTAGACTGTGTTGGAATGTCATGAAGACCTTCATAGAGCCTCTCCCAATTATTCGGCACGTTCTTCTTCTCAAAGTTCAGAGAAGACTCACGGAACGAAGTGCTGCTATCACCATTTCGCACACTGCCACCTCCAAAGTCGAACACGAAGTCTGTGCCCCCCGATTCTCTCGAATGCCCCCCTGTGCCACTTTTGGTAGAGCTGGGTATTTCACGCCCAAGTGTAATATCGGAAGTTTCAAAATCTGGAGTACGGTCGGGAGTTTCAAAGCCTGGAGTATTGGAGCCAGCCTCGATATTTGACATGCTGCCGCCTGTTTCAGTGCTTGACATGCTGCCGCCTATTTCAGTACCAGACGAACTGTTAGAAGGAGCATTGCTTCCAGAGCGTTTTTCTGTTTCCGTAACATTGAAAGGGTTATACTGCGGATTGAAATTGATGTTTGGAACAACGATTCTCTCTGTACCGTCAAAGACTGGAATCTCTGGCTTGTCTTCCGTGTCGAAGTCAATGGCAGTGATTGTGTTAAACTTCCCCACCGCCTCCTTTACTCCAGCAGCAAGAATCTGCCACACCGCTGACTCATCTTGGAATTTTATCTCAGTTTTTGTGGGATGTATGTTCACGTCTATATCCTGTGGATTTACAGAGAAATAGATGAAGTACGGCACTTGCTCACCCTGCGGAATGAGTCGTTCGTAAGCAGACTGTACAGCCTTATGAAACCCAGCGTGCTTCATAAATCGCCCATTGACAAAGAAATACTGATGCACGTTCTTCTTGTGAGACGATTCTGGCTTGCCTACATACCCCCATATCTTCCCCAACGATGTCTCCACCTCAAGCGGCAGGAGCATAGGGTTCAGCTTCATTCCGAAGATCTCCACAATGCGCTTTCTTGTGTTCGTAGGCTTTAGGTTATACATCTCCTGCCCATTGCTGGAAAGCGAGAATCCTATCTCCGGATATACGAGTGCTATTCGCTGGAACGCCGCCACGATATTGTTCAGTTCAGTGCTGTTTGCCTTCAAGAAGCGACGGCGCACGGGAACGTTGTAGAACAAGTTCTCAACAAGGAAATTACAGCCACACTGGCATAGCTCCGCCTCCTGCCCAGTAAGCTTCCCCCCCTCTATTCTAAGTGTTGTGCCCACGGTATCGTCAGCACGCCGCGTTTTCAGCGTCACCTGAGCAACAGAAGCAATGGATGGCAGAGCCTCACCACGGAAGCCCATGGTATGGAGAGAGAACAAGTCCTCCGCCTTTCGAATCTTTGATGTGGCATGCCGCTCAAAGGCGAGGCGAGCATCGGTCACCGACATTCCAGAACCGTTATCGACCACCTGAATGGAAGTCTTCCCAGCATCAACCACAAGGACACTAATCTGCGTTGCTCCAGCATCTACCGAGTTCTCCATTAATTCCTTGATGACAGAGGCAGGACGCTGAATAACTTCTCCTGCAGCAATCTGATTGGCAACGGAATCTGGCAACAGTTGTATCTTATCCATTACTGTCCCCCTTCCTTTAAGTCATTCTTCTGAACAACAGGTTTTGGAGCATCGGAATTCGAAGCAACAGAACTCATAGCATCAGGGTTCTGTTCTTCCCCCTTCTGCTCACCGATGTTCTGTTCTAAGCCTTTTAAGCCTTCGCCAAGTTTTCCTTCGCCAAGTACACCTTCGCCAAGTTTTCCTTCGCCAAGCTTTCCTTCACCAAGTTTTCCTTCACCAAGTACACCATTACCAAGCTTTCCTTCGCCAAGTTTTCCTTCACCAAGCGATTTCAAGCCTTCTGGTTTTGTTCCCTCACCAAGAACCTTCTCAGCGAGTTTCTTTCCAAGATTCTGTAGAGGAGCCTCACGACGGCGTTCTATCTTCAGCTCAGAGCCACCTGCTTTTGGAATCCATACAAGGATGTCGTCTTTTGATTTCGGACGCACATAGTCAAACCATGCGAAGTTCGGAAGACGATATTTATCTGGCGGAATCTGCGAAATAGGATACATTGTACCCTCGTGTTTCACCGCCGATACCTTCTCCATCTTTCTCTGTGGAGTGAGGAACATGCGCATGGTGTCTGTTTCAAGGTAGTTAAGAGCGATGAGCGTGCTATCAGCATCGTCCATCATATAGAAGATTGTCTTCACATTTCCCTGAGCTTGATTTTTACGCAGTTGTCCGCCTTCAAACCACGACATCATCTCTTTAGAAGAAATCTGGTTGAAATGGAGAGAGTCCTCGTCCATTTTCTCTATGCTGAACGCCTGCCCAATGACATGTGCGAAGCGGATGGTGGAGTCGTTCATAAAGAGTTGTATTTCCTCTCCGAGCACCTGCTTTCCCTCACTCCACATGATTGGGTCTTTGTACATTTTCAGAGTAGAATCTACGGAGTTCATGACCATAGAGTCGCAAACAGCCTGCAGGTCTTTTCTGAACATACGCACATGAGGGTAGGCAAAGACCTTTCGATAGACAGAGTCAGTCTGATGGTGATAGGAAATCAGTTTCATGGTGTCGCCATGAGCATAGAGAGAGTCGCCCTGAGAATAGTCGACAGCAATAGCATTTCTTGTTGCCATGCCATAGCCAGAGTTCTCGTCGTAGTAGACATAGTCTCCGAGGAACATGGTTTTATTGATGGTATCGTCGAAGATAACGCCAGAGAAGCCCTCGCTGATTCCTGTCTGGGAGTCATGGTATAGGGAGTCGGCAGTGATGGTTTTTCCGTCCTTCCTCTTCACCGTAGAGCGTGAGAAAAGTTCTGTGCGGTCTGTCTTGCTATTGTAGTAGCCGTTTTCAGTGATGACGATATCGTCTTTCATTTTTATCTCCGATGGCCCAACGACATGTGCCATGGAAGTCTGCGTGTCGTAGTAGAGAGTGTCACCCTTTGTAACCGATTTGCTGTTCTTGAGGTTCACATTATAATAGAACACTGCCTCCTTGTCGGCGGTGGAGTACTGTCCCCAGTCGCTGGTGAGGCGATTGTCACCGTCTATGAGCCTTCCTCCATCGAAGAAATATCCCACGGAATAGAGTCGGTCGTAGTTTAGAGAGTCACAGTAAAGCTTTGACTTTCGGTGAGTGAGAATAACGTTCCTGCGCACCTCCAGCATCTCGTCGTTGCCGTCATAATAGGCATATTCAGCAGTTAGCGTGAGCGTGTCTCCCTGTTTCATCTTCACATTGCTGAAAGCCTCAAAAGAGTTTGTCTGCTGATAGTAGAGAGCGCTATCGCACGTCAGTCTCGCCCCCTTATGTAGGAATGCCACCTTTCCTTTCACGAACTGAGCGTCAGGGTGCTTTCCGTAGATATCGTAGGAGAGTTCATCGGCATGCTCAAGGTATACCCTTGTGTCTTCTGTGGTTTTCTTCGCCCTTCCACGCTTCACAGGACCTTTTGCTCCAGACATCCAGCATACGACAAAGAAGCATAGAACTATCACGAGGATAGTCCTATGCCCATTATAATTTTTATATGTTCTTTTCTTCTTCACTATCAGAAATATTTAGTTAAAAGACAAAGAAATCAATTACTGTACCCATCCCTCGTATTCATAGTCACCGTTGCGGTAACGCTCTTTCATACGAATGTGAGTATTTTTAATCTTGTTCTTCACCCAGTCTTGCAGGAATTCCTGCTTACGCTTGGCAAGGACAACGTTCTTCATTACCTGGAAGTCTTCTGTTATGGTTGCGCGATGACCGTCAATGCGAGATTTCAGTTTTATCACGGCACAGACCGTTTTTCCACGGTTGTTGACCATTGTGAATGCAGGAGAAATCTCACCTACCTTCAACTGCTCTACGGCACGAGCCACCTCTGTTGGGAGGTCTTTCATCTGGAACTTAGAGGTACGCTCTTGCCCGTTGGTGTTAGACATGATGCCCTTGTTGCTTCTCGTGTCCTTATCGTCGGAAAGGAATGTGGCAGCCTCTTCGAAAGAGAACTTATTGTTCGTGATGTCAGTCACGATAGAGTCGAGAATATTTATTCCCTCGTCGATAGCCTCCTGACTGACCTTCGGTTTTCGGAGTATATGGCGCACCTTTATCTTATCGCCTCGTTTGTCTACGAGCTGTATGATATGGAATCCGAACTCAGACTCAACAATCTTTGAGATTTTCTTTGGGTCAGTGAGGTTGAAGGCAACGGCAGCAAAGGCTGGGTCGAGAACGCCACGCCCCATATAGTCCATCTCGCCTCCGAAGCGTGCGGAGCCTGGATCTTCTGAATAGAAGCGAGCAAGTGTTTGGAATGTTGTTGCCCCACTTGTTATTCTCTCTGTATAGCTGCGCAGTTCGTCTTTCACCTTGTTCACCTCTTCGAGCGACACCTTTGGCGTGCGAGTGATGATCTGCACCTCCACCTCTGTAGGCACGAAAGGAATGCTATCTTCTGGAAGGTTAGAGAAATATCTTCTCACCTCTGCTGGAGAGACCTTTATATCCTCCACGAGCTTCTCTCGCATGCGTTGTGAGAGCTGGTTGTTCTTGAAATCATCGTGAAGCGACTGGCGTATCTGCGTGATGGACATCTTTCGATATTCCTCAAGCTTCTCCTTTGAGCCAATCATCGAAATCCAGTAGTTTAGCTGCTGCTCAACGCCCTGAGAGACCTCAGCCTCAGTGACCTCGATACTGTCGAGGGCAGCCTGATGCAAGAAAAGTTTCTGGACCGCAATCTGCTCTGGGAGGCGATATTCCGGATTTCCTGGCAACGTCTGTCCCTCCGCCTCCATCTGCGCTCTTAGCTGCTCAACATCAGAGAGGAGTATAGCCTCGTCGCCAACCACCCAGATGACTTCATCGACGACACTTGCCTGATTGACCTTCACCTCTTCCTTTACGCTTTTCTCTGTGCTGTCTTTCTCAAGCACAGTCGTCTGCTTGCCTCCGCTCTTTACAGAGGTGGTTATTCCCCCTCTTGCAAAGATTGTGAGGGCGGCAAGCATCAAAAACGCGAATATGGAAAATTTTGCTTTTTTCATTAATAGGATTGTTTGTTTATTCTGTTTCCTCCTTGCAGAGTAATTTCAGGGGTTATATGAGTTTTCCCTAAGGGCTTGATAAGAGTCTTGTTTACGACAAGCCAAGAGTCTTGCTTCAGTCTTGCTAAATGTATTTGCTTAATGGTTATTGACAGTCTTCACAACCTCTTCGTAAACCTCCACGAGATATTTCTTTCTGAGCTCTGCCACCCAGTTGCGCTCGAGAAGTTCTTGATAGTCGCTTGTGACGAGGCTGCGGACGTCGCTCATCTCCTTTGGAGCTTTGAGCTTCTTTCCGTAAATGGCATCAATAGGATAGTCTTTCAATTTCTTCACCTTCACGTTCTTCTCTTTGAAAACGAGACTGTCGACAAGTGCATTGTCACCCTTCTTGAAGATTCCTTTCTCAACACGAATGCGGATGATGGAGTCGCCATTGAACGTGCTGCGGAGTTTCTCGTTCCAATCGGCAAAAGCAAGTCCCTGGACACATTTCTTTACTGCCTTCACGTCTTTCTGGTCTTTGACATGATAGACCATGCCTTTGAAGCGAGGAGAATCCCAAGCATACTTTTTCTTGTTCTTAGAGAAAAAGGCAGTGAGACCAGCCTCATCGTTTGCCGCCTTCTCCCACACTTCTCGGTTAGAGATCTCGTAGAGAAGGAGTCCGTCGTGATATTCACGAATAAGGTATTTAAGGTCTGGATTCTCAGCAGCCATGCGCTCTGCGTGAGCATCCATGATCTGCTCTGCTGTCTGCTTTCCTTCAGACGCCTTCACCTCCTCCTGAATTTTTCTCTCTGCAATTCCGTCGCGGAGGTTTCTGCGCTCTATGAAGGAGATGATGTTCTGTCGAAGAGAGTCGTAAGGCTCTATCTGTTTCTTCTCTATCATCTTGATGATATGCCAACCAACAGGAGAGAGCACCGGTTCAGAGACCTCACCGATGGAAAGTGCATAGGCAGCCTTATCGAATTCCTCGAATGTCTGACCGTGGGAGATCCATCCAATGACACCCGCTTTTACTGCCGCTCCAGGGTCTTCAGACTTTGTTCTCGCCAGTTCGTCGAAGTCGGCTCCTGCCTTCAGTGCGTTATACAAAGAGTCTATCTTCTGCTTTGCAGCCGCTTCACGGTCCTTGCCATCGTTTGGAGAGAGACGCACGAAGATATGTGCTGGCTTTACAAGTCCGTCGGGACCTACTCGCTTCACCTCGCCATCGTATATAGACCTGGCTTCTTTCTCTACATCGTCGTCGGTGACGAGGGCAGGTCGAATCTGCTGGTCGCGGTACTGTCTGAACTCTTTTTTGTATGAAGAGAGGGTATCCATGCGCTCATCGAGTGCTGCCTGCACCTTCAGCTTGTAGTTTATAAACAGGTCAACATAATCTGTTACGCTTTTTTTGTCTATGACACCTTCAGAGTTGTTCTTGTTATAGGAATACTCAAATTCTGAACGTGTGATAGGCTGTCCCGCTATCTTCATGATCACGGGGTCGTTTGTTTGGGCGAAAAGGCTACCTGCAAAGAGAAGTAGTCCTGCTAAAAGAGATATTGTCTTCATCAAAGAATGATAAGTGAACATATGGAAACATCCGCGGGATGTCTTGAAGACACATGCCTCGGATGATAACGAGTGAGGCCTCACTCCCCTTTCCCAGTGAAAAAGGGGAATGGGGCCCGTATTATTTGTTTTTTTCTTTTCTAATGCATAAAGCCTACTCGTGTCGGCTGTAGTTAGGAGCCTCGGAAGTGATGGTGATATCGTGTGGATGAGACTCCATGACACCAGCATTTGTGATGCGAGTGAACTTTGCGTTGTGGAGGGCAGAGATGGTGCCAGCGCCACAGTAGCCCATACCAGAGCGGAGACCGCCGACAAGCTGATAGATAACCTCCTGAACCGTTCCCTTATAAGGCACCCGACCAGCAATTCCTTCTGGCACGAGTTTCTTCACGTCTTTTGTGTCTGCCTGGAAGTAACGATCCTTTGAGCCGTGCTCCATAGCCTCGAGAGAGCCCATGCCACGGTATGACTTGAACTTACGACCGTTATAGATGATTGTGTCGCCAGGGCTCTCCTCTGTACCAGCCACAAGAGAACCGATCATTACGCATGAGCCACCAGCTGCTATTGCCTTCACGATATCTCCTGAGTAGCGCAGACCACCATCAGCAATGAGAGGGATGCCAGTGCCCTGAAGGGCTGAGTAGACATCGTAGATTGCAGAGAGCTGTGGCACTCCGACACCTGCCACGACACGAGTCGTACAGATAGAGCCAGGACCGATTCCCACCTTCACAGCATCAGCGCCATTGTCGACGAGCATCTTAGCCGCTTCTCCGGTAGCAATATTTCCCACTACGATATCAATATCCTTGAAAGAAGCCTTTGCCTCTTTGAGCTTATCGACAACGCCCTTAGAATGTCCGTGAGCGGTGTCAATAACGATGGCGTCGGCACCAGCATCAACAAGAGCCTGCATGCGGTCGAGAGTGTCGAAGGTGACACCAACACCAGCAGCTACACGGAGACGACCTTTGCTATCCTTGCAAGCCATTGGCTTATCTTTCGCCTTGGTGATATCTTTATATGTGATAAGACCTACGAGGCGGTTATTAGAGTCTACAACTGGAAGTTTCTCTATCTTGTTCTCCTGGAGAATATCAGCAGCTGCAGAGAGGTCGGTCTGGAGATGTGTGGTGACGAGGTTCTCCTTTGTCATAACCTCATCAATAGCCTTGTCCATGCGGCGCTCGAAGCGGAGGTCACGGTTTGTCACGATACCAACGAGGCAGCCCATATCGTCTACAACGGGGATACCGCCGATATGATACTCTGCCATCATGGCGAGAGCGTCAGCAACAGTGGAGCCGCGACGAATTGTCACTGGGTCGTAAATCATGCCGTTCTCAGCACGCTTTACAATAGCCACCTGCCTTGCCTGATCTTCTATCGACATGTTCTTATGGATGACGCCGATACCACCTTCACGCGCAATGGCTATTGCCATGGCACTCTCTGTAACGGTGTCCATAGCCGCTGTAACAAAAGGCACATTGAGGTCAATGTTTCTCGAAAACTTCGTTTTCAGTTCCACAGTCTTTGGCAGAACTTCAGAAAACGCTGGAATCAAAAGGACGTCGTCGAATGTGAGTCCGTCCATTACAATCTTATCTGCAACAAATGATGACATAGTAGTTTTGAATATATTGCGTGCAAAGTTACCAATTTTTCTCCAATAATCACTATTATTGTTTGTTATTTAACGCAATGTGAAGAATAATTAACATTTTTCTCTTTCTTCACACTGTCTATATAGAGGAAAGGCGGTGAAAAAGCCGCCTTTCCTTAGTTTGCCATTTCTGAGAGGAACTTCAGCCTCACGAGTCGAATTTCGTCTTCGCTAAAATCGCCATCGAATTCCTTCACAGCCTCTCGAATGCTATCTGTTGTGCTATTCATGAAATAGTCGTAGATATCTTCTATGTTCTCTTCATCGAGAATATCCTCAATGTAATAGTCTATGTTCAGCTTCGTTCCGCTATAGACGATGGTCTCTATCTCGGTGAGGAAGTCTTCAAAGTTCATTTTCAGTTCTTTGGCAAGGTCGTCGAGAGGAATGCGTTTGTCAATGCTCTGAATGATCTTTACCTTCCACATAGACTTCTTTGGAACAGTGCGCACACGGAGTTCCTCGAGACGTTCTATCTCGTTCTCCTCACAATAGTTCTTGATGAGTTCCAAGAACGTCTTTCCGAATTTCTTCGCCTTTCCAGCACCCACACCCTGTATTTGCTGCAATTCCTCATTAGTGACAGGATAGGCTGTTGCCATCTGCTCTATGGAAACGTCTTGGAAGACAACATAAGGCGGAACAGAATGCTTCTTTGCCACACGAAGGCGTTCGTCGAGGAGCATTTTCTGCAGAACGGGGTCGAGAGCCGCCGTTCCAGCCTCCGCCAGCTCATCTTCTTCAAGCTGATGGAAGTCGGCATCCTTCACGATAGGGAAAGGAGTAGGGTTCTTGAGGTATCTCTTTCCAGAAGGTGTTATTTTCAGAATGCCATAGGTTTCCACATCCTTCATGATATATCCCGAGAGCATGGCATGGCGAATCACTGGATTCCAGATCTTGTCGTCAAAGTCTTCTCCTGCTCCAAACTCCTCGAGTTGATCGTGCTTTCGGGAGACAATCTCGTCTGTTCCCCTACCCTTGCAGAAGTCAATGATATACTGCGCACGGAATTTCTCTTTTGTCGCAAGAATGGCGTTCAAGACGACAACGAGTCCTTCCCTGCCCTCCACCTTTTCTTTCGGGTGTCGGCAGTTATCGCAGTTGTTGCAGTTATCGTTTTCATATTCCTCCCCGAAATAATGGAGCAAGAGCTTACGACGACACACCGACGACTCAGCATATACAGAAGTCTCTTGAAGGAGCTGCCTACCAATATCCTGCTCAGCGACTGGTTTCCCCTCCATGAATTTCTCAAGCTTTCTAAGGTCACGCTGAGAATAGAACGCAATGCAGAGTCCTTCTCCGCCATCTCGTCCGGCACGCCCAGTCTCCTGGTAATAGCCTTCCAAAGACTTCGGAATATCGTAGTGAATCACAAATCTCACATCAGGCTTGTCGATGCCCATACCAAAAGCGATGGTAGCCACGATGACGTCCACCTCCTCCATAAGGAATTTATCCTGCGTCTCAGAACGCGTTGGAGTGTCCAGTCCGGCATGATAAGCGGCAGCTCTGATATCGTTTGTCTGGAGCACGGCAGTGAGCTCTTCTACCTTCTTTCTTGAAAGGCAATAGATTATTCCACTCTTTCCATGATGGGACTTTATGAACTTTATGATCTGCTTATCGACATCGTTTGTCTTCGGGCGCACCTCGTAATAAAGATTTGGGCGGTTGAAAGAACTGCGGAACTCAATGGCGTCAGGGACACCAAGAGATTTCTTTATGTCTGCACGCACCTTCTCTGTTGCCGTTGCCGTAAGGGCAATAACAGGAGCCTGACCAATGTCGTTGATGATTGGACGTATGCGACGGTATTCTGGACGGAAGTCGTGCCCCCATTCAGAGATACAATGCGCCTCATCGACAGCATAGAAAGATATCTTCACTTCTGGAGAGCGAAGGAATCCCACATATTCGTCTTTCGTAAGCGACTCCGGAGCCACGTAGAGAAGTTTTGTCTTTCCTGCCCTCACGTCACTTTTCACCTGCTCAATAGCTGTTTTGTTGAGAGAAGAATTGAGGTAATGCGCTAAGCCATCTTCCTCGCTGATACCGTTTATCACATCAACCTGATTCTTCATAAGCGCAATGAGAGGCGAAATGACAATTGCTGTTCCCTCCATGATGAGTGCAGGGAGTTGGTAGCAAAGACTCTTGCCTCCGCCTGTTGGCATGAGAACAAAGACATCATTGCCTTCCATAAGAGATTCTATGATTCTTTTCTGATCTCCTTTGAACTTGTCAAAGCCAAAATATTGCTTCAGTTTCTCAGTAAGGTTGATATTCATAAAAATAGACGTTTTGGTTCTTTTTATTGGGTTTTATCTGAGAAGGGGACTATTTCCGAAGAATGTGACATTTCCCTTGGGATAGACTTCTTTCCTTGAACGAAATTTCTCATAGCACACGGAATCGTTATCCGAGATTTGCATGCTGTAGTTGCTTCTCCGCATACTCTTTTGTAACCGTGAATACTTTCGTGCGCTTAGAAGGCATCTCGAACATAGCATCGTTCATGATAGTCTCAACAATGGAACGGAGTCCGCGAGCGCCAAGCTTGTATTCCACCGCTTTGTCGACAATATATTCGAGAGCCTCGTCAGAGAAGGTCAGTGTGATGCCGTCCATCTCCATAAGCTTCTGGAACTGCTTCACAATGGAGTTCTTCGGCTCAAGGAGTATTCTCTGCAATGCTTCACGGTCGAGAGGGTGAAGGTATGTAAGCACGGGGAGGCGACCAATAATCTCTGGTATCAGTCCGAAGGACTTCAAATCCTGCGGAAGGATGTACTTCATGATGTCTTTCTTGTCGATTTTCTTCTGGTCGATAACAGAGTCGAAACCAACAACATGTGTGTTCAGACGCTGAGAGATCTTACGCTCGATGCCATCGAACGCTCCTCCACAGATGAATAGCACGTTGCGGGTATCGAAATGGATATAGTCCTGATCTGGATGCTTACGCCCACCCTTTGGCGGCACGTTCACCATCGTACCTTCGAGAAGCTTTAGAAGACCTTGCTGCACGCCCTCTCCAGAAACGTCTCGCGTGATGCTTGGATTGTCGCTCTTTCTCGCAATCTTGTCGATCTCGTCAATGAAGACAATGCCTTGCTGGGCAGCTTCAAGGTTATAATCGGCTACCTGAAGGAGTCGTGAGAGAATGCTCTCCACATCCTCACCAACATATCCTGCTTCTGTGAACACCGTTGCGTCAACAATCGTGAACGGAACGTTCAGAAGCTTTGCGATGCTTCGTGCCATGAGGGTCTTTCCCGTTCCTGTGGAGCCCACCATGATCACGTTCGATTTCTCTATCTCGACATCGCCATCGTTCCGAGTCTGCTGAACGAGACGCTTGTAGTGGTTGTAGACAGCCACAGAAAGGAAGCGCTTTGCTTCGTCTTGACCAATGACATACTGGTCGAGGTGTTCCTTGATCTTCTTAGGAACAGGAATTTTCTGAAGCTCTGCTACTCCAAGTCCTTTCTTTTTTCCTTCTGGCCCACGGGAGCCGCCAATGGAGTTCTGCCAGATATCGTATGCTTGCTCAATGCAGTCGTTGCAGATATTTCCGTTCAGTCCGGAGATTAGTGCTCGCACTTGGTCTTCCTTTCTACCGCAAAAACTGCATTCCCTTATTTTTTTTGCCATTAGTGATTATTTTCTTATTTCCTGCTTATATCTTGCTTATATCCTGCTTATATCTTGCTTATATCCTACTCATATCTTGCTTATATCCTACTCATATCTTACATATGACTTACATATGACTTACATATGACCAGCATATGACCAGCATATGACCAGCATATGAGTTGGATTACTGTTGCTTGTAGAATATTTTTTCTATTTTTTCTCCAAGACACGGTCAATCATTCCATATTCCTTCGCCTCTTGTGCTGTCATCCAGTAGTTGCGGTCAGAGTCTGTCCACACCTTGTCGTAGTCGGTATGAGAGTGCTTAGCAATGATTGTGTAGAGTTCTTTCTTAAACTTCAGAATCTCACGAGCTTCAATCTCGATGTCTGAAGCCTGTCCCTGAACACCACCGAGAGGCTGATGAATCATGACACGGCTGTGAGGCAAACCAGAACGTTTTCCCTCAGCACCTGCCACGAGCAAGACGGCTCCCATTGATGCTGCCATTCCGGTGCAGATGGTTGCTACATCAGAAGAGATGAACTGCATGGTGTCGTAGATGCCGAGTCCGGCTGTCACAGAGCCGCCAGGGGAGTTGATATATATAGAGATGTCTCTTCCTGGGTCGCAAGAGTCAAGATATAGCAGCTGTGCCTGAAGGGTATTTGCTGTATAGTCGTCTATCTGTGTACCGAGGAAGATGATTCTGTCCATCATCAGTCGTGAGAAGACATCCATCTGTGTCACGTTCAGTTGTCTTTCCTCAAGGATATAGGGATTGAGATATTGACTTTGGAAGTTCATTGCCAAACGGCTCTGCACCTTCATCACATCGTCAAACGTCTGGCCGTTCATGCCAAGATGTCCTGTAGCGAATTTTCTAAAATCGTTATTCATAAATTATTATTTGTTTTTTCTATTCTTACCAATCTTTCTCGCATCTATTATATAAAGGTGGAATTTCTGCTGTCGTTAGCCAAGAAAAACAGACAAATAATTCCATATAGAAACAAGAGCGCAACGTTAGTTCTACAAAATTACAAAGAAATTCTATAATCCCAAAGAAAAATCACAAAGATTTTTGCTAAAAAAAATTAAAGGAGAAGAGAGAAGCATCTTTTCCCACATTTTTCATGTTTCTTCTTCTATAGCAAGCAGCATATTTCAGAGAAGGGTGAAACTGATTTTTTGAAGAGGAAAAACAATCAATCTTCTTCGAAAGACAATCAATCTTGTTCAAAAAAACAATCAATCTTCTTCAAAAAACAATCAATCTTCTTCGAAAAACGAGCTATTGCTTGTAAGAAAAAAAGTGTCCGAACTTCTCAGCCCAGACACTATTTTTAATATAAAACAATTGTATTTGAAAAATCTAATTACATCTTTCTTATTTGTATTTATTTCACCACAAATTTCTTTCCGTTGATGACATACACACCCTTTGGGAGACTCTGTAGTTGCCCTTCCTCTGCCACCTTCTGACCTCTGAGATTGTAAACAGAGCCAAAAGGAGCAGTAACAACACGACCATCAGCCTCTACCTCCTGAATGGCAGAAACAAGACTTCTTCCGAAGGAGAATGCCACCACTGGGCGCACACGAATCGGACTTCCTGTCTGTGTATCGTTAACTGTGAAGTGGTCGGCATCGTTATTGAAAGAGAGGTCCCAAGACTTATGATACTCATTGCCCTCATGAGTGGTGTATGTTCTCTCGGTATATCCGATGCTTGCAGAACGCCCAGGGAAGGCAGTTACGATGCTGGTCAGAGAAGGCCAGTACACCTCTGGTGCTGTTGCTCCATTTTCTCCTGGCTCTCCAGCATTCCAGTCTTTATAGAACCAGATATTCTGTCCCTGACTCTTGCTCTTTCCTACGAAATAAGCGTATTTTGGCACCGTGATGCCAGTATATGAACCGAGGAAGACATACTGGAAGGCATTGTCGTCGTTAGAAGGTATTTCTCTACCATTGGCGTCAACAGCATTGATAACCCACTTTGTGTATGGCAACTTTGCCTGCTGACCTAATTTTCCTGGCACATTTTCATAGTCACGGTCGGAGGTAGTGAACTTCTCCTTGTGTGCCGACATGGCATAATAGGCAGGATGAGAGGTGTTGTAATTTGCAAGGGCTTCCTTCTCGGCAGCTGTTACGCCTACTGGCAGATAACCTTTTATAAGGTAAGGATATCCGGCACGTATAAGTATTCTCTTGCCATTTTCATCAACATTATACTCTTGGTCGGCTGCATTATTCTTCTTGTGATTCCATGCCACCTCAACAATCTGGTTGTTCACAACCTGATAGTCTTTATTGGCAATGTCGCAACGGTTTGGACAGAAGTCGAGATAGATAGTCTTCTTTGGAACATCACGTCTCACACGTGTGAGAGTGGTGATATTCGGAACAAGCTTCTGCCCTTGAGCAAGTACCTTTGCCGATGACTGTCCGAAAGGCAAGTATTGCACCGTTCCGTTTTTCGCCTCTACGCCGAAGACCTTCATAACATCTTCATCTGTCATGTCGAAAGGCACACAGAAAGAATACCAGTCGGTTTCTGCATAGTGAGCAACCTCTGGAACTTCGAAAGCAGGATGCTCAACACCTTCCATCTCCACCGGATAAGCGAGCACAAACTGATGCCATCCTCGGTAGTCCTTATTATATATGGTGGTGTTGTAAGATGTGCCAAGACCGTTGTTGTAGAAAACAACATCGGAATTTCCGGAAGGGTTCACCCTCTGATATGCACTGTTTGCTTTATCTTGAGAAATGCTATTATAGCTCCACATTCCGAGGTCCTTCTGGCATTGTAAGTCCCAAGCTCCCCAGAGATATCCGTTAGAAGCCTGCTGGTATGCTCTGAGATATTCATCTTGCGTTGGCCACTGCAGTATATTTCCGTTAGCATCCTTTGTCTGCAATTCGTCAACCAAAAAATACTTTCTGGTGGGGTCGGTGTAGCGGGCAAGATTTGTAGCGTCAATATCACTTGGCCAGTGAAGGATACCCATATTTGAATATCCAGGACGGATATTTGAACCAACAGGGGTATGCCCACCATTGCCACAGCATAATGCAGAATCGAATGCATCTTTCTGACATTCCGGAGCGGTATAAGAGAGACAGTAAATCTCCTTTATCTGTTTGACGTTATAGAAAGCACCAGTGCCGATAAATTCCAGTCCAGCAGGAAGGGTAAGACTGTTCTCACCGTTGTCAATCACCTGTCCACGACCATTCCCGTTTTCATCTACCGCCGTGGTTGTGAAATGCGTGATGTTATTGTCGTTATAGAAGACATCACTCTCTATCCTCTTGATATTTCCTGGAATGCAGACAGAGGTTAGACCTCCCTGATGCTTCAAGCAGTTTGCAGGAATGGTATGCTGAGAAGCGTCTAATGGAAACACGATATTGACAAGAGAACTCCATTCTCTCATGACACGAGAGATAGCCATATCCTCTGGATGATAGTCATTACCCTTTCCGAACAGAGCGTCAGAGAGGTCGATGCTCCGGATATTATTTGCATTGTTCAAAGCACCCACCTTGTTGCTATATATATATTCATCTGTCATGTGCCCCTGATCATTCACGCAAGTGTTGGAACCCACTAACATGTCGAGCGCATTGAGATTTCCAGACATAACAATCTCGGTTACTGCAGTAGGACCATAGTTATATTGATTGTTCGCCTCTGCATACCTTCCTAATTTCTCTACCTTCTCAATAACATTCTTTAGGGTTCCTGGAACCTTATTATATACGGTTAAGCGGACACCTTTCTCGGTAGATTCTGCATATGTATACTCAGAAGGGCTTATAGAGAGGGCAGACTGGATGCTTCCGCCAACCTTTGAAGTAAGCTCGTTCACCTGCTCTTTTGTTGTTTTGTCTGGCCAGATGAGGTACTTCACCATATTGTTCTTGAACTTATAGATAGCAGTTCCTGTGACATATGAAAGGTCCACCTTCTGGTTTGTCAACACCCTAAGGGCTTCGACAGAGAATGAAGCATTGTCGGAATTGGCAATAATCCTGATATAGTCAGGTGTCCTGCCCCATTTATTGAAGGTGTTACACCAGGCAACAGCCTCAGCAAGCGACTTGTCGCCATCTGCTTTTTCTTCTATGACGCCTCTCAAGCCATAACCATCGTCAAGGCTATATGCGGCATACTGACCAAAGGCACTATTGGTCAGAAATAGGAGAAATGCGAGAAAAGAGAGTTTTCGTACCATTGTTCTATATTTTTTAGTCTGTTATTTCTTTTGCGAGTGTGAAAAAAGCAAGGTGCTTTACACCTTATTATATATAGGTTAGGATTTGCAAGCGTATTCTCCTGCAAATATACTATTTCTTTTCGAGAAAAGCATACTCTTTCAAGTTAATATTTAATAACTGACTCCTTTTTCTGAGTTTTTTGAAGTCCTCTATCGGAATCGCATGCAATTTCCCACTTGATTTTCATGCCAATAGCTGCATAGAGAATATTTCTGTTGTTCTTCGGGAGTTTCGAAAAAAACTTCCGGAGTGGCATGCCAATCCTTCAAAGCAGTCTTTTTCCTTAAAACAAGTACAATTGGAGAGCGAAGCGTAAAAATGGGGCGGATAATATCAGAATTCGGTTTACTGTATCTCTTGCGGTTCCTAAAAAAAACAGATTAGTTCCAAGCTCCCTCATCCCAGAGACCGTTCTGCCAAGGGTCAGACTCCTGTGCGCTTGCATAGTCACCATCGAGATCAGACCAATCGTCAGACACTCCACCTACGATACCGTTACCTGTGGTGAAAGCAGCAGCCGATGTCATCATCAGCTCTGAAGCTTCCATCTCGATAACGAGGATTGTTGGTT
>CALZTP010000059.1 GCA_945829115.1 uncultured bacterium
TCTTCATATATCCCCATCCTTCAGGCCAGTAGTTCCAGTCTTGCACAATCATGTCTATTGGCACATGCCTGCGGCGGTATTCACGCAGAGTGTTGATGAGGTCGTTGGAAGAGACATACCTCTCTTTCGATTGTATATATCCGAAAGCATATTTTGGTAGTAGCTGCACCTTCCCCGTAAGCAGGTGGTAGCCTTTCACAATCTCCTCCATTCCCTTTCCGAGAATGAAGTAATAGTCAAGTTGCTTTGCTGCCTCCATCTGCATAGAGAACGTGTGTTGATGAGAAGAATATTTCATTGCGCAACCAGCGTCGAAGAGTAGTCCGTAGCCTTGCGGTGAGATGAGAACAGGCACTGTGGCCTTTAGGTTATGTTGTGTCAGCCACAGAGTTTTTTCAAGGAGATTCATATAATCCTCCATGTGTGCCCCAAGACCGTAGAGTGCTTTTGTTCCGTTGCATAGGAAAGACGAGCAGAATCGAGTAGACGTGCCTATGGTATCTCTTCGAATTATTTCCTTCACAGTAACCTTCCCGTTAGCTGTTTCTTCCATGTGAGCAGTTTTGTCGTCGTAGACAATACGTTCTTGAACAACTCTCTCCGCAGTTCTCTTTTCCTCTTTCAGAAGAGTCCTACCACTCTTTGCGTCTATGAATTCAATCTCTCCAGAGTGCTCGTTTATTCTTATTGTCAATGCCTCAGAAGTGAGAATCTGAAATCCGTTCTCTCTGCGCTCTGTTACCTTTATTTCTGGCAAAGAAGCGTTTTCTTGCCAAATGCAAACACCGGTGTTGTTTCCCTTCAATGCTCCGTCTGGCGACCATTGTACTCTCACAATTCTTGGAGTTATAAAGTCCACCTTTACATCGGTTGCCCAGGAGCTTATAAAAGAGAGCAATACCAGTGTGAAAAGAAATATTTTCTTCATAGTTAGAAATAATCAGTAAATGTAAGTGAATTCAGATTTTGATGCTGTTTAGCAATCGCAATTAAGCTGTTTAGCAATCGCAATTAAGCTGTTTAGCAATAGTAATTATGCTGTTTAGCAATAGTAATTATGCTGTTTAGCAATCGCAATTAAGCTGTTTTAAGGAGCGTAACTACATCAGTAACTCCTCAGGAACACATGCCGCCATAGCAGCATAGGCCTTCTCGCTTGGATGGAGATGGTCGCCAGAGTCAAAGCCTGGAGCGAAGGAAACTGTATTCTCTGGGTTGCGTACTGCCTTGTCGAAGTCTATGCAGCCATCAAACAATGGAGATGACATCAGCCAACTGTTGAACTCCTGGCGCATGGCATCACGATTTTCGTTGTAGGTTCTCCATCCGTAGATAGGAACGAGTGTTCCTGCCCATACCTTCAGTCCGAGGGAGCGAGCGTGTGAGACATAGATATCTTCAACGCCCTTCTCCAGTTCTTTGCAAGTAGGCATATCGCTCCATGGGCGGAACGGATTCACCTCCTTTCCCACGGGGTGAATGATATCGTTTATGCCGTGCTGGATGATGACGGTTTCCGCACCAGCTACATTCATCTCGATAGGGAAGCGAGTCTCGCCCTTTAGACCGTATGCCTGATATGTTATGCAGTCGTATTGCCTAAGTATTCTTGTTCCGCTTACTGCACGACGTATTATAGCTACATTCTCATAGCCCTTTTCCATACATCTAAGTGAGAGATAGTCTGGCCAGCTCTGAGCAGTGATAGAATCGCCATAACAGATTAGTGCACGGTTTTTCTCTTCTGTGAGAATGTCTATCGTATTGAGGAAATAGAACCAGTTCGTGTTCCTTGTAAGGTCTAATGGAAGAGTCTCGGAAGCTGCATAATCACCGTAGCTATACTGCCCCTTGGAGAGCGGTCCGGTGATAAGCGTACCAGCATTCATCTGAGTGCAGTCAGCCATGTACATGCTCACCTCAACGGTCTCACCACGACAGACACTGATTTCCACCTCATCGCTCTCTATTTCTCTTCCTGGAGCAATTCTCACCTCTGTGTTCCCAGAATACGTGATGGAGATAGGAGAGTAGGGCGAGGAGCCTTTCTTCGCCACAAACGCCTTGTTTATTGTTATCGCCTCCGTACCAGTGAGATTAGAGAAGCGGAACCGCAGTTTGCTTCCAGAGAAGCACATCAGAACAGGGTAACGCAGAGTGAGGTTCTTTGCATACACACACTCTTTTCTATCTGTTATTGATGTGGCATTACCCCAGCAAGCCACCCATTTTGTATACTTGTTCATAGTCTAATCTTATTTTTTCTGTTGTTTTACTTTTAGTCTTAATAGAAGGAAAATGCCCTGCTGTTTCCTATTGGGAGGAAAGGTCTTCTTTTTTTACTCTTTTGCTGGAAAGGATATCTTATTTTTCTTTTTTGCTGGAAAGGATATCTTCTGGAATCGTGACTTCCAGCGCGTCACCGCAGACGTTCGTTCCGCATCGCCTAAGACCGTATATCTCTCCGAGATCTCGAGTGGCTTGCGTTATGATGCGAAGCAGAACATCCTTCGGTTCCTTGGTGTTTACCTTCATGGTTACCGAAGCTACGGCATATGGCGATTGTGGTGTGAAAGGAAGGTCTTTCTTCCTCAAACCAGATATTCTTGCCGTTAAGCGAAGTAGAATATCTGCAATCACCTTAGCTGGAAGAATATTCACACTGTTATATTGCGCCTGTTGTGAAAGTGTATGGTAGATAATTCTGTAGTATTCTGCCACTTCATTTATCTGCCTGATGTCGTTGTCGTTGAGGAGATGCAAGATTCTGGAGGGGTAGTACATGGTCTCGTGTTTAATGGTCGACAGAGAGTTTGTCATGATATTGTTTGTCACGTGCAGGCGGTCGTGCTCAAAGGAAAGCTTTGTAAGCTTTTCTTTGAGCCGCTCCTTCTCCTTTTCCCGGTCTTGAATTTCCTTCCTCATCTTCTTAATCATGTCGAGAGCATCTCCCACCACATGTTTATAGTAGGCGAAATAATACATCGGTATAAACGAAAGAATCAAGAAGAACAAGAGAATAGCAGCCACATTACTGTCGCTTTCCGTTTTCTCCATCTTCCTACAATACTCACCTATGCTATTGTCGGCAGAGAAATCTTTGAAAAGTTGAGAATAGACATCGTTGTTGTAATGATATAATTCCCAATCATGTAGCGCAAGAGCAGTCACAGCAGTTTCGTTGCGTATGGCAAGGATGATGGTATATGGAGCAGAAACATTTCCATGGAACCATCTCACCTCCGCAGCATCTACCTTCATAGAGTCGCATAGAAGAAGGGTATCGGCAGGAGTAAGATGGTTATGGCTCTGGTTGCGGTATTCTCTGTTTATGACCTGCAGACACTCCTGAGCGTAGCTTATGGCATCTGCATACCTTCCCTTGACATTACAGTTGTAGACGCTGTCAGCAAGGGCAGACGGAGTTTTTCCTCCACCGTACATGCTTATTGTGGAGAGCAAAAAGACTATAGGGAGCATTGCCTTCCTCACTCCCTCTGGAAGTCGGAAGAATACCCTCGTTCCCTTTCCCTCTTCACTCTCCACACCAATCGTGCAGTTTTTGAAAAGAGCGTTTGTCTTTTTGTATTTCTCTATGATGCCTTTACAGTTGGGAAGTCCGAAACGGTGGCTCTGAGACATTGTGACCGACTTTGAAGTGTCAAGAACTTCATCGGAAATCATGTTCACATCGAAGAGATGCTCACGCTGCTCAGCAGACATACCACTTCCCGTATCTGCAATACTTATCTCCACCATCTCCTCCTCAGTCTTAGAGGCATAAACCCTCACTGAGCAACCTTTTTCTGTATGCTTTCTCGCATTGTCGCAGATGGTGTTTATCATGAAGAGCGTGAGAATGCTATCAGCTTTAACAGTCAGCGGAGTGTCCTCAACAATGAAGTCGATACCCCTCACCTCAAAAGCAGTAACGTTCTTCCTAACCACGTCAAAGAGCTTCTGCAATTCAAAAGACTCTATTCTCAGCGATAGCTCACCCTGCTTCAGCTGTATCCATTCTGTCAGGAATGCGTTCTCGCTGTTTATTTTCTGGAGAAGTTCATAGATATACTCCTTCCGGCGCTCTTCAACCTCTACTGTCTCTGTCTTCTTGACGAGCATCTTCACCTCATGGAGCATGCGATCGAGTAGGGGAGTCATGGTGAGTATAAGGTGCGCCTTCGCACGCTGCTCAAGGAAGAACTCCTGCTGGCGCTCCAACTGCAGCTGCATCATGGCACTATTCTCTTCGAGGAGTTCTATGTCTTCATTGAGCTGAGACATCACACCCTCATTCTCCTCGCAGATTTTCTGCATTGAACTGGAGAGCACCGTCTTCCCAGACTTCTTTCGTTTCTCTCTTGAAATCACAAGGTATACCAAGAGAATGGAGAGCAGGAGAATGATGGCAAGAATGATGTATATGAGCACGTTCAGATGTGAGATTTTCTGATCGAGCTCCTCTGCCCTTGCCTCTAACTTTCTGTCTTGACGAGTGTCGTCATAGAGGTCAAGGTATTTGTTTCGGTAGTAGTCGCTTTCTTGCTTCTTGTCTAAAGCAGAGAAGGCAATGGAATAAAGTTCATAGATTGAAGCCATGAGGGCAGGCGACTGTGACAGTCGTGTGCTGACATGAATGGCCTTGTCTAAGGCATATAGCGCACCACCATAGTCGTTCAGCGATGCGTAACATTGTGATAGCGTGCGCCAGGTGGCTGCCTGCTGGTAGATATCTCCATACTCCTCAAAGAGCATTAGCGCTCTAAGAGCAATATTTCCTGCTAAGAGACTATCTGGCACTCTTTCTGGATTCAGGTATGAAGCGAAGAGCGGATTCTCCTTTATATACTTCCCTTTATCGGCGAGAATATGCTCTGCAATTGCCTGCATGGCATTTGCCTGCCAGTATCTATATCCGTTCTCCTCTGCCACTGTATAGCACTGAAGCAGATAGTCGTATTCCATGTGTGAGACATACTCCTTTGAGTTTCCAGACAATATTCCTCCTGCACCTATATTATATAGGTACGCGAGTGTCTGTGCTGTGTCTTTCTGCATCACAATGATACTGTCCATTTCGTGTAGCTGACAGATAGACTCTTGTATTCTACCTACGTAATAGTCGTAGACGGAAGTAATGAGTCGAAGCTCAGCCTCGGCATACACAATTCTTTTTCTCTGTCGGTCAGTGTAGTTGCTCTCTTCTTTCAATCGCTTTAGATGGTTGAGGGCTTTCTGGCGGAAGGAATAGAAGTCCTTGTTTCTCGACTCCCTCTGGCAGAGCTTCATCTGCTGGATGTTTGCAATGGCAAGTTCTATGTTGTTGTCTGTTGTTTCTATTACGTGGCAGAGAATGGAGTCAGCACGGTCGTACTCCATTTTCCCAATATGGTATAGTGCAAGATTATTAAGTGCTTCAGAATGCATGTCGGCAGAGCAGTTCATGGCGAGCACACGTTCTGAGCAAGTGCGTAGACTGTCGAGCGACCGATAATGGTAGGCATACGACAAATTGTTCAGCCTCTCAGCCTCACTATCGTGAGTGTTCTGACAAGCCGAAAAAAGAAAAAAAAGACTCCATAGACAACAGAGTGCTATGGAGCCAATATAGAGAGTATGATTACTTGCGAGCTTCAGCACAGTAACCGAGTGCCTCCTTGCACTTGTCTGTGATGTACTGCCAATCGCCAGCCTTTACCTTATCGCCAGGGAAGAGCTTAGAGCCCATGCCTACGCAGAAGACGCCAGCCTTGAACCACTTCTCAAGGTTCTCCTTCTCAGGAGCAACACCACCAGTAACCATGATCTTTGACCATGGCATTGGAGCCATGAGACCCTTGATGAGGTTAGGTCCAACAACATCACCAGGGAATACCTTTGTGAAGTCGCAGCCAACCTCCTGAGCCTTACCAATCTCTGATGGTGTCAGACAGCCAGGACAGTAAGTCACGCAACGGCGGTTGCAGACAACAGCGATATCTGGATTGAAGAGCGGACCAACAATGAAGTTTGCACCAAGCTGGATGTAAAGGGCAGCAGTAGGAGCGTCAACAACAGAACCGATACCGAGAGCAAGCTCTGGACATTCTGTAGCAACCCACTTAGAAAGCTCTGCAAACACCTCGTGAGCGAAGTCGCCACGGTTTGTGAACTCAAAAGCGCGTACGCCACCATCGTAACATGCCTTTACAACGTTCTTTGCCACCTCTACGTCCTTATGGTAGAAGACAGGCACCATAGGTGCAGCCGCAATCTTGGCCATCACCTGAAATTTATCGAATTTTGCCATTCCTTTTTTTAAAAACTTGACTTTTTTATCTGTTAAAACAACGGTAAGATTATCTCTGTACACGTCCGTTTGCGTTTCCGCCAGCAAGAGCCTCTACCTCTGCAACGCTAACGAGGTTGTAGTCGCCATTGATAGTATGCTTGAGAGCAGAAGCAGCTACTGCGAACTCGAGAGCCTCGCCCTGATTAGGCTTTGTCAGGAGACCGTGGATGAGACCGCCAGAGAATGAGTCGCCACCACCAACGCGGTCGATGATTGGGTTGATCTCGTAGCGCTTAGACTGATAGAACTCCTCGCCGTTGTAGATAAGAGCCTTCCAGCCGTTGAAAGTAGCAGAGAAAGACTCGCGGAGAGTAGAAACAACATACTTGAAGCCGAACTCTTCCTTCATCTGCTTGAAGATGCCCTCGTAGCCAGCAGCATTTGTCTCGCCACCCTCTACGTCTGCGTCTGGCTTGAAGCCGAGGCAGAGCTCTGCATCTTCTTCGTTACCGATACATACGTCAACATACTGCATGAGAGGGCGCATGATAGAGATTGCCTTCTCTGATGTCCAAAGCTTCTTGCGGAAGTTGAGGTCAACAGAAACAGTCACACCGTGACGCTTTGCAGCCTCACAAGCGAGCTTGGTGAGCTCAGCAGCCTTGTCTGAGATGGCTGGAGTGATGCCTGACCAGTGGAACCAGTCTGCACCTTCCATGATTGCATCGAAGTCGAAATCCTCTGGGTTTGCCTCTGCGATGGCAGAGTTAGCACGGTCGTAGATAACCTTTGAAGGGCGCATAGAAGCACCTGTCTCACAATAGTAGAGACCAACACGGTCACCGCCACGAGCGATATACTGTGTGTTCACACCATAGCGACGGAGTGAGTTCACTGCAATCTGTCCGATTTCGTGAGCAGGAAGTTTTGTTACGAGGTAAGCATCGTGTCCATAGTTAGCACAGCTGATAGCTACGTTAGCTTCGCCGCCACCAGGGATGATGCGGAAGATGTCTGTCTGAATGAAACGGTCCTGACCGTTAGGTGAAAGGCGAAGCATAATTTCGCCAAGTGTTACTACTTTTGCCATAGTTTTTTTGATTTAAGTTTATATATGAAAAAAATGATTCTTTAAGACATGATTCTCCTTTCAAGGTTCAAAATTACACATTATTTTGTAAATAATGAAAGAAAAAAGGGAAAAAATCATATTTTTTAATATTTTTCATGCAAAGAAGTGCCTACTTTTCAAGTTTTATTATTATTTTTGCACTGAAAATCTATTTATGTTTAATTTTAAAACTAATCTGAGGCAGAAAAAATCTTTGCCGAAAGAAGTCAGATATTAAACCTATGAGTCGGAAAACTACTATCAAGGACATTGCAGAGATGGCGGGCGTTTCTGTCGGCACTGTTGACCGTGTCCTCCACAACAGACCTAACGTTTCTGAAAAGGCACTGCAAAGAGTTAACCAGGTGCTTGAGCAGATAAACTACCAGCCGAACATGTATGCCTCCGCATTGGCGGCAAATCGTTCGTCCACATTCTATCTTATCATTCCGAAACACGAATCGGAGGCTTACTGGGAGGAAGTGGAAGAAGGAGCGAAGAAGGCTGCTGAGATGCGTCGTGACTTTCGTGTTGCTATGCGCATCATGTACTACGATCGGTTCTCTTCTGAAACCTTCACCGATACATGGCAGAAGTGTCTGGAGTTAAATCCCGATGGCGTGATCATTGTGCCTTCAACCTTAGAGAAGACTCGAGAGTTTACAGATATGCTTCACGAAAGAGACATACCGTTCATTCTCCTCGACTCCTACATGCCTGACCTCAAACCGCTCGCTTTCTATGGGCAAGACTCTTTCCAGTCGGGATATTTTGCTGCAAGGATGCTCATGCTCGTGGCTTCTGAAGAGAAGGAGATCATGCTTATGAAGCAGACTGTGAACGGGCGTGTGGCATCTAAGCAGCAGGCAAACAGAGAGGTGGGATTCCGACATTACATGCGCGACCACTTCCCAGACATAGAAATCACCGAGATAGACCTCCCTTCTGAGCAGAGCCGTGACTTCCATAACGCTTCTCTGAGAGAGTTCTTTGAATCGCACCCTCGTGTTCACCATTGCATCACGTTCACTTCAAAGGCGCATATCGTTGGCGAGTTCCTGCTGAAGACAAACCGTCGGAACATACAGATTATGGGCTATGATATGGTGGCGAAGAATGCGGAGTGTGTGCGTCAGGGAAGCATCTCCTTCCTCATTGCACAGCACGGATATATGCAGGGCTATAACTGCATAGATGCCCTCTTCAGAGCTCTTGTGTTGAAAAAGAAGGTGAATCCGGTGAACTACATGCCTATCGAACTGCTTACGAAAGAGAATGTAGACTTCTATCAGCGCACGCAGGTATAGAAAATTCATGATAAGGTGGGGTAGGGAAGGTGGAGAAAATCTCTTCGCGTACTGACACCTTATTTTAAATATATCTTTCCATAATGCGTAAGTCATATGTAAGTCATATGTAAGTCATATGTAAGTCATATGTAAGTCATATGTAAGTCATATGCCTGATATAATCTAAATATGCTTTTGATATGATTCAGATATGCTTTTGATATGCCCCTCATATACTTCACATATTTCCTATATATTCACTAAACAGAAATTTCTAATAAAAAAAACATAAATCTAAGAATTATGAATCAAACATCGTTTTTGAAAATTAATCCTGCAGACTCCGTATTCGTTTGTTTGCAGGCACTGCCAGCAGGAACAGTTGTTGAACTCGACGGAAAGTCCATCACTCTCCTTCAAGACACTCCTGCAGGCCATAAGGTGGCAATCAACGACATTGCTGCTGGTGAGAATGTAATAAAATATGGTTATCCAATCGGTCATGCTCTCAAGGACCTCAAGGCTGGTGAGTGGGTAAACGAAGACAACCTGAAGACAAACCTCTCTGGAGTGCTCGAGTATACATACTCTCCTGTTGACGAGAAGCTTACCATACCTGTTGAGAATCGCACTTTCAAAGGCTACGTGAGAAAGAATGGTGAAGTGGGCGTGAGAAACGAGATTTGGATCGTGCCTACCGTAGGATGCGTGAACGGTATTGCAGAGAAACTTGCAGAGCGTCTGCAGCAGGAAACTGCTCTTGAGGGTATTGACGCCATTCATGCTTGGCATCATAACTATGGCTGCTCACAGCTCTCTGAAGACCATGAGAACACTCGTAAGGTGCTCCGCGACCTCGTGCTACACCCAAATGCAGGTGCTGTGCTCGTGCTCTCTCTCGGTTGCGAGAATAACCAGCCAAAGGACTTTATGGCTATGCTTGGCGATTACGACCAGGATCGCATTAAGCTTCTCATAACTCAGGAAGTTGATGGCGATGAGGTAGAGGCTGGAATGGCTGTGCTCCGCGACCTTTACGCAAAGGTAAAGGAAGACGTGCGCACAGAGGTGCCAGTAAGCAAGCTGCGTGTCGGACTGAAGTGTGGTGGCTCTGACGGATTCTCTGGAATCACAGCAAACCCTCTCGTAGGTGAGTTCTCTGACTGGCTCGTGGCTCAGGGTGGCACATCGATACTTACAGAGGTGCCAGAGATGTTTGGTGCAGAGACCATTCTCATGAACCGTTGCGAGACTCCTGAACTCTTCGAGAAGACAGTGAGCCTCGTGAACGACTTCAAGGAGTATTTCCTCTCTCATGGTGAGCCTGTAGGAGAGAATCCTTCTCCAGGAAATAAGAAGGGTGGTATCTCTACTCTTGAAGATAAGGCTCTGGGATGCACGCAGAAGTGTGGACGCGCTCCAGTAAGTGGTGTGCTCAGCTATGGCGACCGTCTCGAAGTGAATGGTCTGAACCTTCTCTCTGCTCCTGGCAACGACCTTGTGGCATCTACTGCTCTTGCCTCTGCTGGTTGTCACATCGTGCTCTTCACAACGGGTCGTGGCACGCCATTCGGCACTTTTGTCCCTACTATGAAGGTGGCTACAAACCCTACTCTCGCTCAGCGTAAGGCAAACTGGATTGACTTCAATGCTGGACAGTTAGTAGAGGGAAAAGACATGCTCACCGTGCGCAATGAGTTCATCGACAAGGTGCTTGCAGTAGCAAGTGGTGAGCCTGCTCGAAACGAGATAAACGGCTATCGTGAGATTTCAATATTCAAGAATGGTGTTACTCTCTAACCGCCATCTCCCGAAACTGACAATATTGACAATAAAAACTGAAAAGGAAGGGGAAAATCATTCCCCTTCCTCTCATTTTCCTAACACCCTGCCCAAAAACACCTCTGCCCCAGCTTTGTCAAGCTTTCCTAAGCATCGGCGTTACAACACTCTGGCTTTGTCAAGCTTTCCTAAGCATCGGCGTTACAACACCCCTGGCAACATCCCTTCCCTGCAAACATAAACTTAAGAACCCAATGGCATTATTACCTCTTCTCACCTTCATCATCCTCTACCTCCTTGTCTCCATCATTTCTGGAGACTTCTACAAGGTGCCCATCACGGTGGCGTTCCTAATCTCCTCTGTAGTGGCTATCGCCACACTCCGTGGTTACACCATTCCACAGAGGGTGAAAATCTTCTCGCGGGGAGCCAGCTCAGAGAACATGATGCTCATGATCTGGATCTTCATGCTCGCAGGAGCATTTGCTGCATCAGCGAATGCCATGGGTAGCATCGACAACACCGTGAACCTCGCCCTTTCCCTGCTTCCCTCACAGATGCTCCTGCCAGGAGTATTCCTTGCCGCCTGCTTCATCTCCATCTCCGTAGGAACGAGTGTGGGAACTGTTGTGGCATTGGTGCCTATCGCTACTGGACTCGCAGAAGAAACGGGAGTGGGCGTGGCAATGATGACGGGTGCCGTAGTGGGAGGTGCTTTCTTTGGAGATAACCTCTCCTTTATCTCCGACACCACGGTAGTAGCTACACAGACGCAGGGATGCCGCATGAGCGATAAATTCCGTGCAAACCTCGCCATCGTTATTCCTGCCGCCATTCTCATCTTCTTGCTCTATCTAGTGATAGGCAGTGAGGTGGGTAATGTTCCAGAAGTTTCTAATGTAGACTATATAAAGGTTCTACCTTATCTCGCCGTACTCATTCTTGCAGCTTGTGGCATGAACGTCATGGCTGTTCTCGTGATAGGCATACTCCTCACTGGTGTTATAGGCATTGGAGGCGGTACCTACGATTTCTTTGGATGGATGGAGTCTATGAGCAATGGGCTAATGAATGTTGCTGAACTCATAATCGTTACCATGCTGGCGGGTGGAATGCTTGAGACAGTGCGTGTGAATGGTGGCATAGACATGATCATTAAGCGCATAACACGTCATGTGAATAGCAGGAAGGGAGCAGAGGCTGCCATTGCACTCCTTGTTACCGTGGTTGACTTCTGTACGGCAAACAACACAGTTGCCATAATCACCGTAGGTCCAATAGCACGCGATATATCAGAGCAATTCCATGTATACCCTCGCCGTGCAGCATCCATTCTCGACACCTTCTCCTGCTTCGCTCAGGGCATAATCCCTTATGGGGCACAGCTGCTGATGGCTGCCGGACTTGCCTATATCAGTCCGATGGAGATCATTCCATGTCTCTATTATCCATTTGCGATAGGCATTATAGCGACTCTCTACATACTCTTGACAGGGGAGAAGAAGAAAATAGAAAAACAAACAGTGTGAAAGGACAGAAACAATGACACAGACAACAGAAATAATTTTCACAAACCTCTTCGCAATGCTACGTAATGAGTTCTTCGGAGAGGAAAACAGCATCCAGCCCATGTCAGAATATAAATGTCGGAAGCTCGATGCACTCCGTGAACGTATCAACGACGAACAACTTTATTCTGCTGCAGAAACCTACTCCTTTGAAAGCAACCACCAGGAGCGTTGGCGGAAGAAGGTCTATGATGGTGAGCGCCATGCCATAGACACTTCTATAGAAACAATGCAGTTCCTGAACATCGTGGTGTTCAATATCTCGAGAATCGAGCAGGGAACACTGTCAATAAGAGGTCTCATCACCATGGGGCTCTACCTGCGCCAGCAGGGGCATCGTGTGGACTTCGTGAAGTTCGAAACATGGGTGAAGCAGTTGCGTATCTACGGAATGGTCTCTCTGCTTTCCTCCCTGCTCATCCAGCTATTCTCTTTCGATCCCGACGAACTGCCATTCCGCTTTAAGACATACCCGCAGGCATTTCTCTGGGCATATCTCCAGCTCACCGACCAGCATAAAAACACTCCTCTCCACCGCACAAAGTCCATCATACTCTTCTCACCCATTGGTACTCTCGCCTTGTGGAAGAAGGTTACACAGAACGCTTTAGATAGTATAGAAGAATAGGCTTTTTTATTAACATTAATATAAAATGGTGGTATAAATATCCACCTAAACGATAATCATGAAAAAAAAGAATTATTCTATAATAATCGTCTCCCTCTTACTTCTCGTTTCATGCACAGAAAAGATGGAGCGTTCTGAAGAAGGGAGAATGGACTATTCTGCTCTCCTTCGCATACATAAAACGGCTGACTACAGTCTCGTGGAAATCATTAACCCTTGGGACACCACAAAACTGCTGCAGAAGCTTGTGCTCACCACCGACACAGAAAAACCAGAACTTCCCACAGAGGGCATAAAGGTTAAGGTGCCGATTGATAGGGCTCTCATAGGCACCACAATTCATTGCAGTCTATTAAAAGACCTTTCTTGTCTGAATGCTATAGCTGCAATCCTCGACCGGGAGTATCTCTGCGTCCCAGAGGTTCACGAGGCTATTGACCGTGGAGAGGTAACCGATTGCGGAACGGCAATGGCACCAATCATAGAGCGCATCATCTCTGTGCACCCTTCTGCCATCTTCCTCTCTCCTTACGAGAAGCTTGAGTTAGGAAAATTAGCTGATTTGAACATCCCAGTTGTTCTATGTGCTGACTATATGGAGTCGTCACCTCTTGCAAGGGCAGAGTGGATTCGCTTCTATGGTATGCTCTTTGGAGTAGAGGAGAGGGCTGACTCTATCTTCTCGCAAACAGTGAAGGAATACAACCGTCTGAAGGCATTAGCTGAAAAGGCTACTTCTTCACCAAAAGTGCTCTCCGACCATGCCTACGGTCAGACATGGTATCAGCCGAGCGCAGAAAGCACTGTGGGAAGAATGTATGCCGATGCAAAGGCAGAGAATCCTTTCAAGGACATCCCTGGGCATTACGGCTCCATCCCCCTGCCTGCTGAGGAGGTGTTCCTAAAGGCTCGCGACTGTGATGTATGGCTGCTGAAAGACGACAAGCCCATCTCTCTCGATGCTCTCGCTTCAGAGAACAAGCTCTACAGTCTCTTTGCTGCATATAAAAACGGGAATGTATGGACGTGCAACACTAGAGAGACAAACTTCTACGAGGACACACCGTTTCACCCTGACCGCCTTCTTGCAGACATGATTCGCATCTTCCATCCGGAGCTGAAGATTGGCGGAGAGAACCGCTATTTCTTTAGAAGGCAGTAGGCCTCTGAGAAGCCTTAAAACCACAGAGAAACCTCTGAGAAGTTTTAGAAAAAAATCTTTGAGAAACCTCTGAGAAGTTTCAGAAAAAAACTTTAAGAGCCTTTTATCTGCCTCAGAAAATATTTTGAAAGTCTCTGCCGCAAAAATCCTCTGGCTTCCTCCATCCTCTATAGTCCTCTTGCTTCCTCTTGCTTCCTCTTCTTTTAAAAAGCTTCCTCTTTTCAAAAAAAGTTTCCTCTTCCTTTTTTAAAAAACTCTCAAAAAAATTGAAAACCTTTTTATATCTCCTTTTCGGAACACTCCTTTTAGTGTTATTCTTTGGAAACATCTACCTCGGACCGGTATCACTCTCACCCTCCGAGGTCACTGACGTACTCCTCGGAAACGACACCGATGAGGCGGTGGCATACATAATCTCTCACAACCGACTCCCACAGGCAATCACAGCACTCCTTGCTGGGGCGGCACTCGCACTTTCTGGGCTAATCCTTCAGACGCTATTCCACAACCCTTTGGCAGGACCTTCCGTGCTTGGAATAACAAACGGAGCAAGTCTCGGAGTGGCTATCGTGATGCTTGCCACAAACGGCATGATCGTAACATCATCAGGGGCATGGGGATACCTCCTCGTGATTGCTGCTGGCTTAGCAGGGGCATTGCTCGTGACGTTCTTCCTTCTCATCCTCTCCACCATGGTGCGCAATTCACTCATCCTCCTCGTAACGGGAATAATGATCAGCTATGTAATCTCTTCGGTCATAACACTCCTTACCTATAACGCATCGGCATCGGGCATTCAGCAGTATGTGCTCTGGGGAATGGGCGACTTCTCCCTCGTTTCCCTCGACATGCTGCCATGGTTCTCAACTCTCCTTGTCCTTGCTCTACTCTTCTCCCTGCCATTGGTGAAGAGTTTGAACGTCTTGCAACTCGGGACGGGATATGCTGAGGCAATGGGAATTTCTGTTAATAGGGCAAGGAATATTCTTTTGCTCACCACGGGGGTGCTCTGTGCTGTGACAACGGCATTCTGCGGACCAGTCTCGTTCCTTGGACTTGCTGTGCCTCACATCGTCCGCTTTTTCTTCCGTACAGACAACATGCGGATGCTCATGCCGCTCTGCATCCTCTTCGGTGCCATTGTTGCTCTCCTCTGCAACCTCGTCAGCACATCTCTGTCATACACCGTGCTTCCCCTTGCTGCTGTAACGCCATTCATTGGTGTTCCCGTAATTCTCTGGGTGATGTTCACAGGAAGACGGTAACAACCGTTTTTTATACCAAAATTCTTTGTTTTTGTTACAAAGAACATGATTTTAAGTTTTTTTCTTGTCTACGATTCTCTCGTTAAAGAAAAATTGCTTAATTTTGCAAACAGAAATTTACTAACTAATAATTTTTTTACATAATAATGAACAAACGCATTCTTCTTGGAGCCGCGTTGATGGCTTCCGTAATGAGTGTTTCTGCTCAGAAAAAAATGTCTGCACCCGCAGGGGGAAAGCAGATCAGTGACGAACTGATAGGTATCTTCTTCGAGGATATCAATAACTCCGCTGACGGCGGACTCAACGCACAGCTCGTGCAGAATGGCTCTTTCGAGTACTCACCGTCTGACCGTGATGGCTGGGGACCTGGAACAGCATGGCGCACAATACGTCCTGGACATTCCTTGGGATTCCTTGAGGCAAAGCAGCAGAACCCTCTTCATCAAAACAATCCGAACTACATGCGCCTGAATATCGAGCGCGTCGGACATTACTACGACTACACTGGCTGGACAGGCTTCGGTATTCAAAACGATGGCTTTGATGCCATGACCGTAAAAGCAGGCGCAAAATACGATTTCTCTTTCTTCGCTCGTAACATCTCTGGTGCCGACAAGGACGTGCGCATCGTCATTGCAGAGCCAACTGGTTGGGGAAAAGACCCTAACGTGCTTGGAGAGGTTACTGTGAAAGTGAGCGGAAAAGACTGGAAGCAGTATGCTGCTACAATCACCGTCTCTAAAGACTGCAAGACGGCTGTGCTACAGATTCTCGCACTCCAGACGGGTGTGATGGATATCGACCAGGTTTCTCTCATTCCTCAAGATACATACCATGGACATGGCATACGAAAAGACCTTGCTGAGACTCTCGAGGCTCTTCGTCCTCGCTTCATGCGATTCCCTGGCGGATGTGTCGTTCATGGTGGTGGCGATGGTTTCTGGAACACCTACCGTTGGAAGAACACCGTGGGTCCGAAGCATCAGCGCAAGGGCTTGAAGAACACATGGGGCTACCACCAGTCAATGGAAATCGGCTATCATGAGTACTTCCAACTTTGTGAGGATATGGGCATGGAGCCTGTACCTATTCTCCCTTGTGGTGTCAGCTGTCAGGGTGCAAATGGTGGATGGAGCATGAAGAACCATGCACAGGACACTATCGCAATGGCTGAAATGGACGAATGGGTGAACGAGGCTCTTGACCTTATTGAATGGGCGAATGGCGATGTGAACACAAAATGGGGTAAGGTGCGTGCAGAGGCTGGTCACCCAGCGCCATTCAATCTCAAATATCTTGGACTTGGCAACGAGGAGAAAATATCTCCTGAGTTCGAGAAGCGCTTTAAGTATATCTACGAGCGTGTCACAAAAGCGCATCCAGAGATTGTTATCGTAGGAACAGCAGGACCAGGCTCTCACAAGGGAAATCCTGACTACGACAACGGATGGCGCATCGCAGAGGAACTGAACATGCCTATCCTCGACGAACACTACTACGAGCCTCGCGAGTACTTCCAGAAGTCTCGTCAGTACGACAACTACCCTCGCGACCGTAAGACAAAGGTGTATCTCGGAGAATATGCTGCAAAAGATAAGAAGCTCATCGATGCTCTCTCAGAGGCTCTCTACCTCCTCCATGTGGAGCGTAACGGTGATGTCGTCTGTATGACTTCCTACGCTCCACTCCTTGCACGCAAGAATGGTACTCAGTGGAATCCAGACCTTATCTACTACGACAACGACCGCGTGTATCCTACCTGCAGCTACTACGTGCAGAAAATGTTTGGTGAGTCGGCTGGTAACTACTACTACGGAAACTGTGTCTCTATTCTCAACCCAGACAAGTCAGAAGGTGACGGTATGCTCCAGGAGCAGAGCGTGATTCTGAACACAAAGACTCGTGAGCTCTTCGTAAAGATCTGCAATGCCACAGCAAACACAAAAACGGCAAAGGTGAACCTCTCTCGTTTCAAGGGCATGAAGCCACTCGCCACTCAGGTAACGCTCTCTGGAGATCCTAATTCCGAGAATAACTATGATGCTCAGCCAGTCGCTCCTGTCTCTCAGCAGATAAAGGTAAAGAAGAACATGACTCTCGAAGTAGCACCATATTCTTTCACTATGATAAAGATTCAGTGTAAGTAATTTGTTACTGAGAAAAAAATAGGAGGTATAGCTCAAATATCAAGAGCTGTACCTCCTTTTTCTATGAGATGTCCCCCCAAAAGTGCAATCAGAGATGCTGCTAACACCCGCCATCTCTATCGTTCACACCCTTGCCCAGCACTCTGCCAAAGATATGTTTTGGTACTGGCTTCCAGCCTAAGCCGTGGGGATGGAATATTGATAGCCAGTACTTTTATTCAGCTTTGAACCCATCGATGGTTCCTGTTTGCGAAGAGAAGTTTATGCCGAGGCAGATAACCGTGCGAGGGTCAGCGGCATACGGCTTTGTGTAGCCTTTCTCAGCTATCTGCTGGAGAGCGGCTTCTGCCGAACCGTTCATCTTAAACTCAATGATATAGACGTATTTTGGGCATTCCACCACACAATCTATGCGCCCCTCACTAGTTTCCTTCTCCACCACAGTGCTGTAGAATGCTAACATCTTCACAATCAAGAAGAACGTATATTGGAAATAACGCTCACACTCTATTGGGTCCTGCTTCCGCTGGAAGCGGTAGGAGATGGAAGAGAGTAGGGCAGTCATCTGCTTCTCGAACTTCACGGTGTCACCAGTCCTCAGACTCTGTGTAACGTCAATCACCCAAGAGGTAGGCTCTGTCCTTGAGTCCTTGAAATAGCCACAAGCAATAGCATCAATAAAGCCGTTACGCACCTCTTCGTTTGGGAAGTCAAGGAGATAGGTGTTATCTTCTATCATACAGTCCTTGATGGTGAGATACCCACTCTGATAGATCATCGGCAGAGGGCGTTCCACATCCGCCTTGTAGTCAATAAACTGCGAAGCGGCATAGTATCTGCCAATCAGCTCGTTGATGTTCTCATTGAAATGAGCAAGCAGACGAACAAGGTATGTTGGTGTTCCAGAGGCGAACCAGAAATTCCGCATACTCAAATTCTTGAAGCAATTAAGAATACTGAACGGGTTGAAAACACCAGTCATATTATCACTGAAGTGATAGCCATCGTATTTCTTCTTCAGTTGCTTCACAGTCTCCTCATAACTTATTTTGAGTTTCTTGGCAAGGGCATGGATTGGCTCGTCAAAAACAGTTAGCAGCTCCTCTTTTGTTATTCCGCAAAGACTTTCATAGTCACTGTTCAAACTGATATCATCAGGCTGGTTAAAACCACTGAACACACTCACCTGAGAGAACTTCGTGACACCAGTGAGAAGGACGAACTGTAGATGGCTATCTGCAAACTTAAAGACACTATAGAAGCCCTTGAGAATCTCACGGTTGTAGTCTTCAAGAGTCTTAATCTCTCCTGCAACCACGGGAGAAGGAATACCGCTATCCATGACATCGAGCAAAGGCTTGTCATATTCGTCTATGAGAACCACAGCACGCCTACCTGTTTTCTCGTGAGCTTTCTCGAACACGTAGGCTATTCTGTCACCAAAGGTCTTGGCAAGCGGACTCTTTCCGTATTTCTTTTCCTGTATAGCAATAAAAGTCTCAATAGCATCAACGAGTTCTGTTGGTGAGGTGAAGTTCTTTCCATTGAAATCAAGATGAAACACAGGATATTCCTTCCACTCCGTCTCAAGACTGTCGATGGCAAGTCCTTTGAAGAGGTCCTTACGTCCCTGGAAATAGTATTTCAATGTAGATACAAGGAGACTCTTTCCGAATCGTCTTGGGCGACTCAGAAAATATATCTTTCCTGTTTTCACGAGCTTGTATACCAAGTCCGTCTTATCGACATAGACATATCCGTCCTGGATAATCTGTTCAAAATCCTGTATTCCGATAGGGTATTTCATATTCGAGTAATTATGTTTTGCTGCAAAGTTAATTATTTTCTTCCATATCACCAAAATATAATCTCTCTTTTTTTTTGATATCTTACTCTTCTCCCACTCATCACCCATCGAGAAAAGAGGGACCTAGGCTAAATATAGGCTAAATGTAGGCTAAATATAGGCTAAATATAGGCTAAGAGGGAGACCCTCTATCGTTCTTCCTTTGGTCTATGTTTTATCTTTCTACGTTACTTCTTCGTTACATTCCCGTTATTTCTTCGATTACTAAGCGAAGTCAAAGCGAAGTTCTATCGAAGTCAAAGCGAAGTTCTATCGAACATCTATCGAAGATCTATCGAACATCTATCGAAGACCTATCGAACATCTATCGAAGACCTATCGAAC
>CALZTP010000060.1 GCA_945829115.1 uncultured bacterium
CCGAAACCGCCGTATGCGGAACCGCATGTACGGTGGTGTGAGAGGTCGGTAAACGTGAAAGTAGGAGATAAACGCCTATGATTAACGTTTACCTCCTACTCGATTTCCATAACATGCGATATATTTTTCTCTTAGCTCAAAAGCTTTACACTGTTTTGTTGTTTACTGTTGATTCAGTAACTGTATATAACGCCTCGTTTTTTCGTATAAAGGCAACTCCTGATAGAGCCTTTGGATATCTTTTTTTTAAGGTTCGGTTAATATATTTCGAACTTTGCATAGTCTCTTATGAACGTCCTGCTATTGTTGTTATAATCCTTCATTGGAAGAAGGAGGTCAGCAGTCTTCTGGCTGCATTTCACAACAGTATTCTTTGATGTTGCTGCTGTGCAGTAGAATATATAGTCTATAAACGCAGTTTCAGGAATATTAAAGTTCCAGCCGAAGTCTATCTCCTCTACAAGAGCACAACCGTTGAACGTTCTGTCCATCTTACTGATTTTTTCTCCAGACCAGCCAGAGATATTTATTCTCTTTGCATTTGAACAACCAGAGAAGACACTGTTCATGGTCTCCAGATTAGGAGTCTTCCACCCCGAGAAATCTACTGAGGTTATATTTGTTCCCCCTTCGAAAATAGTCATGGGGATATACCTCAGAGAAGAGAAGTCTGCATTCTTGCATTCGAAGTTTCCATTTCCTGCCTGCTGGAAAGTGCGTTTCAGCATCACTATCTTTGATGTGTTATTCTTTCCAAACAACACTTTCTCTAATGCCTTGCATCCGATGAACGTCGCGTTTAGAGTTTTCACATCTGCGAAATCGAATGTCGAAAGGTCTATCTCTTTTAGTGATGAGCAGTTTTCGAAGAGTCGATATGTGCAACCGTTCCCTTCCGCATCAGCATCGTAGAGAGCAGTTTTTGTACATCCAATCTTCACCTCTGTCAGTGATGAACAGTTTGAGAACAAATTACTCATATTGTTCACGTTTAATGTGTTCAAAGGCCTTAGGTCTACACTCTTCAGTGAGCTACACTTATTAAACATATATGACATGTTTGTGACTTGTGAAGTCTCAAGACCAGAGAAGTCTACCGTTTCGAGTCCCTGCAGGAGATTGAACATGTAAGAGCAAGTGTTTCCAGAGTTGATAACGCTTCCAGGGGTGCTTATGCTTACCGTACCAGTAGAAGTGTCCCATTCTGCATATACATGCTCGTAGTCTCTCCCGCAACGTATGTCAATGACATTCTTCGGTAGTCCTATACCGTTTGTCTCCTTATATTTCTCACTATGTCCAACAAAGACAATGCGTTTGATGTCTTCTGCCGAAGCTCCATTGTTTACAGCAAGCGTTTTCATTTTCGAAGCAAACTCCCCATTTGTCTTTATCATTGCTCCACTGTATGCAATAGAAGCCTGAGAGACAGTGAAAGAGCAGCTTACAGAAGAATGGTTTTTCGCAACAAGTGTCACTATGGCTATCTTTTCTGTGGAATTGAAATTGTTCTGTGCAAAGAGCACTAACTTTCCGTTCTCTTGCTGGAAGTCGTATATCCAGCCTTGTTCTCCGACATACACGTCGTAGTCAACATTAGCATCTACAGGAACTTCGATCTTTCCACCTTCTGCAGGTATGCGCACCACAGATTCCGAGATACTAATAGACGGTTTTTCTGCTTCTGAGTCACTTTTGTCCTCACCGTATTCTATGACACTTTTTTTTTCGAAAGAGTCTGTCCAGTCTTTTGCATTCTCTCCGCTTGACATCAGCCATTTGTTGAAGTGGTCGAATGCTTTGGAGATATGTATGTTCTCGTAGGTATGTGGAACAATCTTAGGGAAGCTAATAGCCCAGACGTTGTTTTTCTCGTCCTTGAAGACATCGTTTTTGTTGGACGCATATATCGTTGCCTTTTGGTTTTTTTCGTGAATCTCTACCTTTGTAACAGTGTTATAGATAAAAAGATTATACATATTGCTCTTGTTCAACTTTGTCTCACCACCTTTGCGGTTTCTTTCTATGGTAATTGTAATAATAGGCAGTTCGCTCTCGTTCTTTATACGCTTTTTGGTATTAAAGAACCCTGTCTCGTCTTTCAGTTCACTTGTTCCCTTCACAAGAAGAACAGGTGGAAGGTTTGTTCCTTCTGCAGAGAGATTCTCTACCGAAAGCCGACTATCTGTAGAAGTCCAGAAGATACTGCTGATATCAGCCATTTTTACGCCTCCCTTAATCTCCAGTCCAGGCACAAAGGCAAGGCTTCCGCCAACGGCACGTATCTGCAGCTTTATGACAAGAGTTTCTGTTCTGGAATCGTTGGTATAGTCGATGTTATAGCCCAAGACAAAGTCGTTCATGTCATAGTCGCCTACTTCCGGATATTTGTCCTCAAAGAATATCGTTCCCATTTCTCGGCTATTTGGCATTGCAATGCGCTCATACTCGCTACTGTGTGCCACGATCTCAGCAGCATCGTCAATTTCCTCAACAATTATGCCTTCCTCTGAAGCACGAGTCGCAATAGCGCTCTGTTGAAGGTCAAGCACTTTTACTGTTGTTCCTCCGTTTCTACTTACGTAAGACATATAAAGCACATTTGTATCGTCGCTTACCGTCAGAGGAATGTTGTTCACCTCATCAGCAGTAAGCATTTCGCAGCACAATAGTCTACTAAATTCCTTGTCTGAGAAGATAGATACTTTCGTTGTTGTGGCACTCTTGACGTTCACTGTAATGTGTCTCGATGCCTTCCAATCGAAATCGAGTGGAATCTTCTCTGTATCGAAAGCTTGGTTTCCTTCATCTACGATGTCAGAATCGTTAAGACATGAGCTGAATGAAAACAGTGTTACCATTACTCCCATTGCAAGGCAATAACTATTTATAATCCTTTTCATCATAAAAAAATATGTGTATCTTGTTGTTTCTCTTAAAGGTTTGTCATTTCTATATCTGTTGCTTTATTTAAGATATCTCGCATCTCGATATTGCTTAAAAAAAATGCGTTTCAATCTTTAGCTTTTTCTGATACAAAATTAACAAAAAAGAAGCCAATCCGCAAATTTTTCTCAAGGAATTTTCTTCGGATTGGCTAATACTATCTTCTTTGCTGTCGTTTTTTTAATTTATCTCAATTAAGAGATATAAAAAAAATATACGTTTCAACAATATAAAATCAAAAAGTTCTATTGTATTCTATTCCATTCTTGTTTTCGTATCTCATTATAAAGATGTTTATAACGTAGTGCATTAGGAAGAACAGTAGAACATCAAGCAATACCATCAGTGTCTGGCTCAAATAAGAAGAGACAAAATAATTCACCATGATAACGAATATTGAAAGGGCAAGGATCGTAACCATAGTCTGACGTCCAGAGAGTCCCGTGCGCATGAGTTTGTGGTGAATATGGTTTTTGTCTGGAAGGAAAGGATTTCTTCCATCTCGCAGTCTACTCATCATGACCCTCACCACATCAAGCATCGGAATCACTAATGTACTTAAGAGCACTATACCTACATTGTGGAAATACGGATTCCAAACTGGATTCTTCTGCCAAAAGTGGAGAATCACGAAGCTCAGTGTGTATCCTAAAGTCAAAGAGCCAGCATCTCCCATAAAAACTTTATTTTTTCTACCATATACGTTATAAGAGAAAAATGCAAGGAGAACACCTATGAAAGAAGTAGCAAGCATTGCAAGAAGATATTTCTCTGTCATGATGCACAACACCATACTCACTCCGCATGAGATTGTAGACAGTCCAGAAGCCAAACCGTCTATGCCGTCTATCAAGTTCATTGCGTTTGTAACGTATACAATGAACAAAACCGTCAGTGGCATACCTATCCAATAGGGGAGATGTTGTATATAGAAAATATTGTCCATATTGGCTATCCACAGACCACTCACGCAAAGTAGGAAAGCTGAGAAAATCTGAACCAGAAATTTTACTTTGTAACCCACTCCGTGTACATCATCGTAGATACCGAGTATATAAAGCATCATTGCTCCAGCAATATATGCTATATAATGCTGTGGAGCAACACCTTTCAATAATGGGAACATTTCTAAGCGTTCATTGAAAGCTGCAATTACTGCTATTGCTATCACCACAGCAGGAAGGAAAGCCACCCCTCCCAACCTTGGTATCGGCAGTTTATGAACCTTTCTGCTATTAGGAAGGTCGTAGAGATGCAGACTGTTTGCCAGTTTGACAATTCTTGGAATCGAAACAGCTCCAATCACCGTTGCTATTACAAATGCTATTGTGAGATACAATATGTATATTACCATCTGTTTCCTTGTTTTTTGTCCTTTTCATTAATATGCTGAAGAAGCCTTAGATTTTTCAATGCATGTATGAATGTCTCTAATGTTCTTCGTGTGTTTTCACTCTCTTTTTTTTATATAACGTTAAATTTTTGATTTTATTGTTGGAAACAGCTCTTTTTTTGAAATCTTCTGAAGATATTCCTGTCACTTGATTTTTTTTGACGTATTGTAATACGCTGGTAAGCATGAAAAAGGCTGATGTATAAAAGTATACATCAGCCCTCACAAACAAATTATGATAAGACAATTACTTTACCATTATTTAACAAATGGATTTTCTGTTGGGTAAGGGAGACACTTAGGCTGATTGTAAGCGATATCCTTTACGCCGAGATACTTGAACACTTCGAAGAGAGTTTTGCCGATATGGTCGAACGCAACAGCTCCGTGGTGTGGATAACCCTTCTGGATGAGTACGTGACGATAGAAGCGTCCCATTTCCTGAATAGCGAAGATACCGATACCTCCGAAAGAGCGAGTAGGAACATCGAGAACCTCACCCTCAGCGATGTATGAGCGGAGCTCACCCTGAGAGTCGCACTGCAGGCGATAGAATGTGATGTTGCTTGCAGCGATATCACCTTCAAGTGTACCGCGTGTGAAGTCTGGCTCACCACCGTTTTCGAGCAGACGGTTCTGAATGAGCTGATACTTAATCTTACGGTTTGAGCACATCTTGCACTGAGGAGTGTTTCCGCAGTGGAAGCCCATGAATGTATCTGTGAGCTTATAGTCGAACTTACCCTTGATATCCTCGTCGTAGATATACTGAGGAACAGAGTTGTTGATGTCAAGAAGAGTAACAGTATCGTCGCTTGCGCACATACCGATGTATTCAGAGAGAGCACCGTAGATATCAACCTCACAAGCTACAGGGATTCCACGACTAACGAGACGGCTGTTTACATAGCAAGGTTCAAAACCAAACTGGCTTGGGAATGCAGGCCAGCACTTGTCGGCAAATGCTACATATTGGCGTGAACCCTTGTGCTCCTCTGCCCAGTCGAGAAGAGTGAGCTCAAATTGTGCCATACGACGGCTGAGGTCTGGATAGTAGCATCCGCAACCCATCTCTTGAGCCATATCCTCGCAGACAGCATCGATACGAGGGTCGTTCTCATGATTCTTGTAAGCAACAAGGAGGTCGAGCTCGGAGTTCTCTTCTACCTCAACACCAAGTTCGTAAAGTCCCTTGATAGGAGCGTTACAAGCGAAGAAGTCTTGTGGACGAGGACCGAAAGTGATGATCTTCAGACCCTTAAGACCGATAATCACGCGAGCAACAGGAACGAAGTCGGCGATCATCTTTGCCACTTCCTCTGCTGTGCCTACTGGATATTCTGGGATGTAACCCTTGAGGTGACGCATTCCGAGATTATAAGAGCAGTTGAGCATACCGCAGTATGCGTCGCCACGACCGTTGATCATGTCGCCATCACCCTCTGCTGCAGCTACGAACATGCAAGGACCATCAAAGTTCTTTGCGATAAGAGTCTCTGGAGTCTCTGGACCAAAGTTTCCGAGGAAAACAACGAGTGCGTTGCATCCAGCCTCTTTTACTTCAGCCACGGCCTTGAGCATATCCTTTTCGTTCTCAACAGTTGTCTGGCAGTTGAAAATCTCACCCTTGTATGCCTTTACGATGTTCTCGCGGCGCTGGGTAGAAAGTGCGATAGGGAAGCAGTCACGGCTAACGGCAATTATGCCGAGCTTTACTGTAGGAATGTTATTACTTTGCATTTTTTTGATAAAGTGTTTAATTGTTAATGATTTAGTCTGTTTTTTATATGTTGTCTTTTTAGTTAATGCAGTTTTATAGTAGGCTATAAATTTTCCTTCTGCTCTTTGTTCAGATAACCAGAGAGCGGATAATAATAGAACCGTAGAACTTTGTTATTAATAGGTAATCAAGAAGTGAGTTCTTCGCTGATTACCTATTTATAGAGAATGGGAATAATATTATTCGAGTACGATAGGCTTGTACTTCGGAACGAGAGCCTTCATAACAACCCATCCGATGAGATAAGCTACTGCACAGATGCAGAACACAATCATGTAAGCAGCAGGCTTACCTTCGAAGCCCATGAACTGGAATGCAGCTCCCTGTCCTTCAGCGAATGTGAAGAGCTGACCAGAACCTTTGTTAATAAGGAATGAACCTACACCTCCTGCCATTGAGCCAATACCAGTGATTGTCGCCACAGCAGATTTTGGGAACATATCTCCCGTTGTTGAGAAGATGTTTGCCGACCAAGCTTGGTGTCCAGCACCTACGAGACCAATGATAATTGCAGGCCACCATGCGCTATACTGTCCCATTGGCTGTGCGAAGAGTGCGAGCATTGGGAAGAAGGCAAAGATAAGCATTGCGAGCATACGTCCTTGGTAAGGGTTCATGCCTTTCTTCTCTACGAAGAGCTTTGGAAGGTAACCTCCGAACATTGAGAGAACTGTTACGATTGCATAGAGAGTGAAGATGAGTGCGATACCCATACTTGAGTCAGAGGTATAGCCATATTGGTCAGAGAAGTAAGCAGGAGCCCAGAAGAGGAAGAACCACCATACGCCGTCGGTCATGAACTTTCCGAATGCGAACGACCATGTCTGACGGTATGAGAAAGCCTGAAGGAAGCTCATATGCTTCTCCTTTTTCTCTTCCGTCTCTACAGGTGCTGCAGCATTATGATCTGCGTCGTCCTGATTGATGTAGTTCAGCTCAGCAGCGTTCACATGGCTTGACTTGTTTGGCTTCTCATAGACAAAAATCCAAATACCTGCCCATATGAAGCCAAGAGCACCTATAATGATGAATGCCATCTCCCAACCCATTGCCTTTGCAAGGAGAGGGATAGTGGCTGGTGCGGCAAGGGCGCCTACAGATGCTCCAGAGTTGAATATTGCTGTAGCGAACGCACGGTCCTTCTTTGGGAAGTATTCTGCTGTAACCTTGATAGCTGCAGGGAAGTTTCCTGCCTCACCGAGAGCAAGTATACAACGGCAGAAGAGGAATGCGTACATGCTTATCGTCGCTATGGCAAATACTGCATCGCCAGTCGCTCCAATGAGCGCAGCCTTTGAGGTGTAGTCGCCTCCCATCCATCCTTCTGTAAACATTCCGCAGAATGCGTGGAGCACAGCGCCGAGCGACCAGATTACGATTGCCCAGAGGTAGCCCTTCTTTGTTCCCATCCAGTCTACGAACTTTCCAGCAAAAAGATTGGCAACTGCATAGAATATTGAGAAGGTAGCGGTGATATTACCGTAGATCTCATCTGTCCAGTGGAATTCTGGAGAGATAAAGTCCTTCCATGTTAGCGACAGAACCTGACGGTCCATGTAATTCACTGTTGTGGCAAAGAAAAGCATTGCACACATAATCCAACGCCAGTTGGACATTGTTGTCTTGTTAATTTGACTCATTTCTGTATTTTAGATTTTAGTTAACGTTTCACTTAACGTAAATATCCAGTAATTGTTTTTGTTTGAGGTTAGCTGACTTTTAAGTTTTTCGCCAGATATATGTTGCAAAGGTAATGATAAAAAATTTAAAAGGCTTCAAATTTTATAAGATACATTTTTGTCTTTATGATTTTTTAACATACAATCTTTGCTCTTTTCCGTTTTCTGTTGTTTCCGCATTGAGCTTTTGCATGTAAGATGAGAGGAAACGGCAATTACAATTCCTAACTTCACTCACTGTTTTGCTTTGCTGGAAAGATATTCTTATCGTTTATTTTACGTTATATTTTATCCATTCCATAATGGCGCGTTCAGTGTCTTCTGATGTCCAATGTTCATTAATTGGGGTTATGAGTGGAGTCTTCTCACATGTCAAGGTGTTCCAAACGGCGTAAGAAGTGGTTGGAGGACAGGTGTTGTCATTGTAGCCCCAGGTCATGAATACAGGACAGGTAATATGGCGAGAGAAATTCACAACGTCGTAGTATGCCATCACACGAATTTTCTCTGCTGTCATCATACCGTTTATGCGGTTGAAATGAGGATACCCACCAGTACGTCCTTTCTCAGAATATGCAGCCATATCAGACAGAGCAGGATGGTTTGCTGCCACACAAGTAACCTCATTGCTTAGTCCTGCTGCTATTAGTGCGAGTGCTCCTCCCTGTGAGCCACCTTGGAAAGCAAGATTTCTTCCATCCCATTCAGGCAGACTTTTCATGAATTCAATGGCTCTCAGGAGAGAGAGGTACACATGTTTCATATAATAGTTATCGCGGTTGTCGAGGCCATTCTCAAGGTAGTTGTTCCCTGAGGTGGCAAACGCACTCTGTATGTCCTTGAATGTCTTTTCAGACAGTCTTGGGTCAAGACCATGTATTTCCATCTCAAGGCGAAGGAAACCGTTCTCAGCATAATATTTATGGCGTAGAGGCTCCTTGATGGTCTTTATTCCTGCTCCTGGAGGACAGACAACGGCAGGATGCTTCCCCTTCTCAGCATTTCTTGGATAAGTGAGATAGGCATACACCGAGTGCCTCTTGTCCACCTGAATTTTTATAAGGTCACAGAGAATCTTGTCTGTACAGAATTCCTCTGCACGCTCTCGTGTGTATGTCGGTGGAATCTTCTTCAACGACTCTTTTTCTTCATTCCAGAAAGCGGTGAAGTCAGAAGGTTCTTTTGTGAACGGACGTATTTTGTCAACAGAAAAGCCAACCTTCACATGGTGGGTGTATTCCTTTCCGTCAACAGTTGTTTTCAGAACGAGGTCAGAGAAGCCCGCCTCTTTCCTTGTGCGCATAACAATTGTTCCTCTACCGTTCTTGAGAGTCAGACTGCCTTTAGTGTCTGGGGTTAGGAGGTCATTTGCAATTGTCCATGTCACCTCAGCGTTTCGTGGAATACCGTATTTGTAGAACTCCACCTCCACCTTTGGTTTCTCACCGCATTCGTATAGCCAGTTGTCGTGGTTTGGAGCGGTTACCCACAAGACGTCTGAACGGTATGGGTAATTTTCTGCTTTTGTTTCTGTTACCACAGCAACGAGCAGTAACAATAATAATGAAATTTGTTTGATCATAATATTATTTTTAAAGAGGTTGATAATTTCTGACTGACAAAGGTAAGGAAAAAACGTGAAAAAACGAAGAGAAATGGCATTTTTTTTATTTTTTTCCTTCCTTTCCTCGCAATAATAAGTGATTTTGCTACAGAAAAATATAAAATAAGGTGAAAAAAGCATTAATTGCTTTGGACGAATAAAATTATTCATTAACTTTGCATAAGGTTTCAAAAAAAGGAGACCATAGATAGTATTATTAGAAAGGAATAATAGCACACCAATATATGAAACTCTCAGAACTGCATACGGGTGAAAAAGGTGTCATCGTAAAGGTTTACGGACACGGAGGATTTAGAAAGAGAATCGTAGAGATGGGCTTTATACGTGGCAAGGAGATCACAGTGCTTCAGAACGCACCACTTCAAGACCCTGTTACGTATATGCTCATGGGATATGAAATCTCACTCCGCCGAGATGAAGCGGAACATATACAAGTTGTCACTCTCGAAGAAGCCAAAAAGATAAACCTCTCAAACCGCGAGAACCTGTCAATAAACCGTTCATACGACGACGACGACCAGGTTATGCAAGCAGCAGCGGCTAAGAGGCGCAGACATATAAACGTAGCACTTGTGGGAAACCCGAACTGCGGAAAGACATCTCTCTTTAACTACGCTTCTGGAGCCAATGAAAGGGTTGGAAACTACTCTGGGGTAACCGTCTCTGCAACCGTTGGAATTGCAGAGTTTGAAGGCTATGAGTTTCACCTTACCGACCTTCCTGGAACCTACTCACTCTCTACCTATAGTCCTGAGGAGATATATGTCCGCCGACAGATAATCGACAAAACACCAGATGTCGTACTAAATGTCCTCGACGCTTCGAACCTTGAGCGTAACCTTTATCTTACAACACAACTCATTGACATGAACTTGCGAATGGTATGTGCATTGAATATGTTCGATGAAACAGAACGTCGAGGCGATAATATAGACCATGTGAAGTTAGGTAACCTGCTTGCAGTTCCCATGGTTCCTACGGTCTTCAAGACGGGTAGGGGAGTGGAAGAACTCTTCCGTACCATCATCGGCATTTATGAAGGAAAGATAAAAGAGGGACATATACACGTCAACCATGGGCATTATATAGAGCAAGGCATCAATGCACTCCGAGACATTCTCCGTCAGGACTCAAAGGTAAAGCAGAGATACACACCGAGATTCCTTGCCATTAAATTCCTCGAAGGCGATAAAGAGGCAGAGAACTTCATATGTTCCTTAGATAATTCCGATAAACTTTTCCAAGTAAGGGAGGAGGCAGCAAGAGTAATCTCCAAGGAGCTGAAAAGTGATGCGGAGACTGCCATAATGGATGCGAAGTACGGCTTCATAAACGGTGCTCTCCAGGAGGCGGAGTTCGGAATTGGTGACAAAGAAGACACATACAAAATCACTCACATCATAGACCATGTCATAACCCATAAGCACATTGGTTTCCCTTTCTTTCTGCTAATGATGTATCTGATGTTCCAGGTTACCTTCACCCTCGGTCAATATCCTATGGACTGGATAGAGAGTGGAGTGGAATGGCTTGGTGAGTTTGTGGCCTCAGTGATGCCTGACGGAATGTTGAAAGACATGCTCACCGACGGTGTCATCGGAGGTGTTGGCTCGGTAATTGTTTTCCTCCCACAGATTCTTATTCTATATGCCTTTATATCGTATATGGAAGATTCGGGGTATATGTCACGAGCGGCATTTATCATGGATAAGATCATGCATAAAATCGGACTCCATGGAAAGTCGTTCATCCCACTCATCATGGGCTTCGGATGCAACGTCCCAGCGGTAATGGCAACACGAACCATAGAAAGTCAGCGCTCACGTCTCATAACGATGATGATTCTTCCTTTCATATCATGTTCGGCACGTCTTCCAATATATGTCATGATTATCGGAGCATTCTTCGCCGTAGAATATCAGGGAATAGCTCTCGTGGCACTATACGTCTTCGGAGTATTCGTTGCGGGATTAATGTCACGCCTTTTGTCGAAATATGTCGTAAAGGGCGACGACACTCCGTTTGTTATGGAGCTCCCACCTTACCGCTTCCCATCTGTTAAATCTATTGTTAGGCATACATGGGAGAAAGGTCGTGAGTATCTGCGGAAGATGGGTGGAGTGATTCTTGTGGCTTCAATAATCGTTTGGGCTTTAGGATATTTCCCTCATAACGATAATCTCTCACTTCAAGAACAACAAGAGCAGAGTTACATAGGGCAGATAGGAAAGGTCATAGAACCAGTATTCTCTCCAATGGGCTTTAACTGGAAACTCGATATGGGACTCATTGCTGGTATCGGCGCAAAGGAAATAGTAGCCTCTACAATTGGTGTGCTCTACTCTGGAGATGATGATTCTCTCTCTGTTGAAGGTGGAAATTCCGCTTTATATGAAAAGATGTCAGCAGATGGCATTTCCACAGCCTCAGCAGTTGCATTTCTCGTCTTTGTTCTTCTCTATTTCCCTTGCATAGCTACGGTGATTGCAATAAAGAACGAGTCGGGCTCATGGAAATGGACTGCCTTTGTGGTTGTCTACACCACTGCTGTGGCATGGCTTCTCTCTGCCATTGCTTATTTTATTATCCAATAATTTCACGAATTCTATAAATTCTTCACAAAAATACAATGCTTATGCAAGATATTCTTACAATCATAATCCTTGCCGCATGTTTCATCTATGTAGGCTACAAGATGTATCAGCAGTTCCGGAATCCCGGAAACGGATGCTCCGGATGCGGATGCTCTTCAAAGGGAAGAAATTGTCGAGGCTGTGGATAGGTATCATATGCTCTTTCTTTAATCTAAAAAACTTTTAACCTATAAATCTCTAACTCTATATGCGATGCTCTTTCATCTTCCTCCTTCTTATGTCCTGCAGAGCGTGGGCAGGAGACATATATGTTCATCCTCAAGGGAATGATAACTCTCTCGGTACAAAAGACTCCCCATTGTGCACCATACAGCGTGCTGTACGCATGGCACGCGAGTGGCGACGCACTTCCGACCCTCGTACCCGTGGTGGCGTAAACATTTACCTTCAGAGCGGTGAGACCTTCTATCTCGACGAGCCTATCTTCTTACGACCAGAAGACAGCGGAACCCCAGACAGCAAGACTGTTTTTCTTTCAACAGGAAAAGAGAAAGCGGTTATCTCTGGGGGAATCTCACTCTCTTCCCATCTCTCTGAGAAAAGTGCTTCTCTAAACATCTCTTCTAAGAAAAGTAAAGCTCCAATTTCTGTTTCCCGGCACCTTTGCTCTGGACGCCCTTTGTTCACTCGTTCGTTATGGCATTCTGATAAAAAACTATCTCTTGCCACTGCCTTTGGCGACTATAACATGCAGCGAATCATCGATTTCGACAAAGACGCTGAGACCATCACTATCCCAGCCTCTGCACTAAAAGATTTTGGAATATTCTCCATTGCCGATGCACCGCAGTTAGAAATGGTTCTCCATCAACGCTGGGCAATAGCAATCCTACGCGTGAAGGATTTTCAGTTTGATGGAGAGAAGGCTATTCTTTCATTCAGAAATCCAGAGAGCAGATGGGAATTCTCTCACCCTTGGCCGCAACCACTCACAGAAGGCGAGCGAGGAGCTTCGTCGTTCACTCTTCGCAATGCTAAGCAGTTCCTTGATGAGGAGAATGAATGGTGGCAGGATTATTCCACTGGAAACATCTATTCTTTCGTTCCCTCTGATGTCACCGTTCCTATCCTAAACAAACTGCTTTCCATAGAAGGTGGCGTGAACGATAAAATACACCATCTTTCATTCCAGAACATAGCGTTCATGCATTCCGCATGGAGAAGACCAGAGACTTGCGGACATGTAACCCTGCAAGGGGGATTTGCCATCTCTGAGGCTTATAAGCTTACAGAAAATGAGGGACTACCATGGGCAAAGGGTCTTGAGAATCAAGCATGGATTCTACGCCCAGAGGCTGCTATCAGCGTGCGTAATGCAGAAAATATTGATTTCACCAGTTGCCTCTTCTCTCATCTCGCTTCTATAGCTCTTGACCTTGTCTCTGGCTGTCAGAATGTGCGTATAGAGAAGAATAAGTTCTCTGACATAGGCGGAACAGCCATCCTCGCTGGTTCGTTCCTTGAAGGGGAAACAGAGGTGCACAGACCGTTGGGAATGGCAGTGAACGGTAAGCGATTCCTCGTTCCTAACTCTGAATACACAGAAAATATCGATATCATCGGAAATACCGTCTCCGATGCAGCAAACGAAGACTGGGGGGCTGTAGGCATCGCATGCGGTTTTGTGCGCAATACAAGAATTCTGCATAATTCGGTCTCTAAGGTGAATTATTGTGGAATATGTGTGGGATGGGGATGGACACCAGAAGACACTGGAATGAGAAACAACAAGATAATCGGGAACAACGTTTCTGACTATGCAAGAATTCTCTACGATGCTGGCGGCATATACACAATGTCTAACCAACCAAACTCCATCATCACGGGAAACACCGTCTCTGCCCCACATCTCTCTCCCTATGCCACGAACTTCCGTGCCTTCCCAATCTATTTCGATGCTTGCACAGATGGGTATTCAGTCTATTCTAACCGACTTCAAACAAATGCCACATTAAAAGAGAAATACGGATACAATAACCCTGGTCCGGCAATGAAGGTTCAGAAGTAATGAATATAATGATTACTAAGAATATATATTTTTTTTAAGAATACAGAATATAAAGAAATAATATAAAGAAATGCTTCAAATACGTTGCCTTAACAACAACACAACCAAGAGTTTCCCCGTTGGTAGCTCTCTGATTGATATCTTCCCAGAGTTCGGTATAGAACTTTCTCACCATGTGGTGTCGGCAAAGGTGAATTTCGCTTCTCAAGGACTGAAATTCCGACTTTATCAAAACAGAGATGTGGAATTCCTCGACATCACATCACCAAGTGGAATGCGTGTATACACTCGTTCTTTGTGCTTCGTGTTATATAAGGCTGTGCAAGACGTCTTCCCAGGAGCAAAGCTGTATATTGAACATCCTATATCACGCGGATACTACTGCAATTTCGTAAAGCCTTCTTCAGAGGGCAAGAAGCGTGGTCTCTCAGAAGAGGAGATTGAACTTGTGAAAAAGCGTATGGAGGAGATCGTCTCTCTCGATATGCCTTTCAGAAGGAGTGAGGTGCCTACAGAAGAGGCAATCCGTATCTTCCGTGAGCGTGGCTTCACAGACAAGGTGAAGCTCTTAGAAACCTCTGAGAAGGTATATACAGATTACTACACTCTTGGCGATACTGTAGACTATTTTTATGGTCCTCTTGTGCCTTCTGCTGGCTATCTCCGTGTCTTCGGACTTGAGCAATACGGAAACGGTATGCTACTTCGCATTCCTGATAAGAACAATCCAGAGTCGCTTGCTGAAAGTATTCCTCAGCCAATGACGTTCGATGTCTACAACGAGCAGGTAAGGTGGAACGTCATCATGCACCTCTCTAATGCTGGCGATGTTAACAAGGCTTGCCAAAAGGGTAGGGCGGCAGAGCTTATTCAGGTGTCAGAGGCTCTTCAAGAGAAGAAGATTGTGAAGATCGCTGAGGAGATAGACCGTCGATATCACGAGAACGGATTGAAGTTAGTACTCATAACAGGACCATCCAGCTCGGGAAAGACAACCTTCTGCAAACGTCTCTCCATACAGCTTCTCGCATGTGGACTACGACCTGTATCCTTCTCCACAGACGATTACTTTGTGAACCGTATCGACACTCCTTTGCTGCCTAACGGACAATATGATTTCGATAACTTCGACACAGTAGACCATAAACTTCTTGGTGAGCATCTCTCCATGCTTATGGAGGGGAAGGAGGTGGAGGTGCCAGAGTATAACTTCACAACGGGAATGCGTGAGTGGAACGGAAAGAAGTTACGCATTCGAGAGAATCATGTGCTTATCATCGAGGGCATACATGCTCTCAATCCAAGGCTTACACCTCTCGTCCCTGACGAAAAAAAATATAAGATCTACACCTCTGCACTCACCAGTGTCTCGCTCGACGACCATAACTGGATTCCTACTCGTGACAACCGTCTCCTTCGACGCATCATACGTGACTATAACAAGGGTGCTTTCACTGCACGTGAAACCATTCGTCAGTGGCCGAATGTATGCCGTAGTGAGGAGCAATGGATATTCCCTTATCAGGAAAATGCTGACGTGATGTTCAACAGTGCCTTGAACATAGAGTTTGCCGTTCTCAGAAATCATGCTGAGCCAATCCTCTCGTCTGTTCCGAAAAACTGTCCAGAGTATGCTGAGGCTCACCGACTCCTGAAGTTCATTCATTACTTCACTCCAATCCCTGACAAGGATATTCCTCCAACCTCTATCATGCGTGAGTTCGTAGGTGGCTCTTCGTTTAAGTATTAATGTTTTTTCTCGTCATATGAGGGGCAGGTGCTATGACATGGGCACCTCCTGTCCTTCGTTCCATAAAACACCTATTTATGAAAGAAAAGAAATACACTCGAAAAGGATTCCTCCTTAGAATTGCTCTCCTTCTATCATGGTTTCTCTTACTCGTTGCTCTTGTAGATGGGTTGGGACTCTTCTGTGTTATGGAGAGTTGCCTTGGCTATATTGCCACCGAGATAATTTTATGGATTGCTGTGTTTGCTGTAGCCGTTCCTGTTACCATATATGCCTGGAGGTATTTAAAAGAGAAAAGATAAACAAAAAAAAACAAAAAGTAACTGTTTTATGTTGATAATTAAACAAAAAGTGTTATCTTTGCAGTTTGAAGCGTGATATGCATGCTTCAAACTGTTGTTTATGATGGCATGATCATATTGACAGTTGACGAAAACGTATCAAAACAAAAAGAAAGAAATGTCAAAAATTAAAATTTCAACAACAAAGGGAGATATCACTGTCAGACTCTACGACGAGACTCCTCTGCATAGAGATAACTTCTTAAAACTCGTGGAGCAGGGATTCTTCAATGGTACACTCTTTCATCGCGTCATAAAAGACTTTATGATCCAAGGGGGAGACCCAGACAGTAAGGGAGCGGAAGCAAACAAACAATTAGGAGTCGGTGGGCCAGGATATACTGTTCCGGCAGAGTTTATATACCCACAGTTGTTCCATAAGCGTGGAGCTCTGAGTGCCGCACGTCAAGGCGATGAGGTGAATCCGAATCGTGAGAGCAGCGGTAGTCAGTTCTATATTGTTTGGGGAAAGGTATACAAAGAGCAAGAACTGAAGCAGTTGGAGCGGCAGATGGCTATGCAGCAAGAGCAGTCTGTCTTCAACCGACTCGTAGCCGACCACCGTACAGAGATTCTCCAGCTGCGTCGCGACCGTAACCAGGCTGGCTTGATGGAACTGCAAGAAAAACTTGTTGCTGAGACAAAGGCTATCTGCAAGGAGCAAGGAGAACCGAAGTTCACAGAAGAGCAGGTGAAGGCATATACCACCGTTGGTGGCACTCCATTCCTCGACAATCAGTACACGGTGTTTGGTGAAGTTGTAGAGGGACTTGATGTCGTTGAGGAGATACAGAAAGTGGCAACCAACGCTTCTGACCGTCCTAAAGACGATGTTTCTGTGAATATGGAACTAATATAAATCACTATAAAATAAAAAACAACCACGGTGGCAAACTCCACCTTTTTAATGTAAATAAAATGGAAAAAACAATAAACTATAGATTTGGTGTAGACTACAAGCTCTACACGGTTGCTGAAGGCAAAGAAACACTTGAAGAAAAGACAGAGGCAGGACTCCCATTCCGCTTCTTGAGTGGATTTGGTATGGTTCTTGAAGATTTTGAGAAGAATGTTGGATGTCTTGAAATAGGTGGCGAGTTCGACTTCGTGGTTCCTGTTGAGAGAGCCTACGGTGAGTATGATGAGCGAGGACTTATAGAACTCGATAAGCAGCTGTTCACCGTTGACGGAAAGTTCGACGATACAAACGTTGCTGAGGGACGTATCATTCAGCTGCAGAATCAAGACGGTCAGCAGTTCCCAGCTCTCGTGCTCAGTGTCGACGAGAAGGTGAAGGTAGACCTTAACCATCCTCTTGCTGGAAAAACTCTACACTTTGTTGGAAAGGTGGTGGAGAAAGAAGAGGCTTCTCCACAGGAAATTCAGGCAATGATTGCTAATCTCACTGGAGGTGGCTGTGGTGGCTGTGGAGGTGGCTGCAGTAGCTGCGGAGACGGTGGCTGCGACAGCTGTGGTGACGGTGGCTGCGGAGGTTGTGGTGATGGTGGCTGCGGAGGTTGTGGCAATTAATCGCTTTCTCTATATCTGTTCAAATATCATTAACAATCATTCTGCACAACTGTTCTTATGTCAAATACAATAGGTACAATCTTTAAGCTCACCACCTTTGGTGAGAGTCACGGAAATGCTGTTGGAGGGGTCATAGACGGAATGCCTTCAGGCATTGAAATAGATATGGAGTTCATTCAGTCGGAACTGAATCGTAGACGCCCTGGGCAAAGCACAATCACTACGAGCAGAAATGAAGCCGACAAGGTGGAGTTCCTTAGTGGGGTGTTTGAAGGAAAGTCTACGGGCTGTCCCATAGGCTTCTTTGTTAGAAACACTAATCAGCATTCCAATGACTACGATAATATGAGGGAACTCTTCCGACCTTCTCATGCTGATTATACCTATTATGAGAAATACGGTATTCGTGACCATCGTGGCGGTGGAAGGTCGTCTGCACGCATCACTATAAGTAGGTGCGTGGCGGGCGCCTTGGCGAAGCTCGTGCTAAGACAGCTTGGCATTTCTGTCACGGCATATACCATGCAGGTGGGACACCTCTCTATCGGGAGGGACTATAAGTCTCTTGACCTCTCTCTCGCAGAGACAAACAGTGTGAGATGTCCAGATGCCGCTATGGCAGAGAAAATGGAGCAACTGATAAAGGAGGTGAAGAGAGATGGCGATACTATTGGTGGCATTATTCAGTGTGTCATCTCTGGTTGCCCAGTCGGACTGGGTAGTCCTGAGTTCGACAAACTGCATGCTCTTCTCGGAAGGGCAATGCTCAGCATCAATGCCGTGAAGGGATTTGAATATGGTGAGGGCTTTGAGGGAGTCTTTGCTCGTGGCTCTGAGCAGAATGATATCTTCACGCTCGATGAAGAGGGTAGGGTGACCACAAAGACAAACCGCAGTGGAGGCATTCAAGGCGGAATATCTAACGGTCAGGACATCGTCTTCCGTGTCGCCTTTAAACCAGTTGCCACTCTCCTGCGCAATCAGGAGACCGTAGACATTCATCATGAAAAAACAGTGTTCAAGGCGCAGGGACGCCACGACCCTTGTGTCCTCCCTCGTGCAGTACCTGTAGTTGAGGCTATGGCGGCAATGACCATCCTCGACGAATACCTGCGCAACCAGGCAGTGAAAGTGAAGTGACTTTAGGGGATATGGCATCCCCCTGCCCTCATGACAGGGTCCAAAACATGTAAGCATGCATCAAGGTCTCTGCTTGAGTCTTTTTTTGAGTCCTTTTTAGCACCCTTAAAGGTAGGGTGTTCAAAATCGTCTTTTCAGACGAGACCAAAAAGTGCCTATATTT
>CALZTP010000061.1 GCA_945829115.1 uncultured bacterium
ACTCTTTCTTTACAGCTGTCTCAACTCGTGTCTTGACTGCCGTTTTGTTTTGCTTCATGTGAACCGTAGTTCTGAGAAGCGAATGCAAAGGTACGGTGACTTTTTGAATCTCGCAAGAAAACAAGCAAAAAAAATCACAGAAAACCCTAATATTTAACTTAAATATACATTTATAAAACTTACTGAAAGGTTTATTAACATAAATATCGATATATAAGCTAAAAACGAAATATAATGTAGAGAGTGTTGTTCTACATTATATTTCCATAGACAAAAAGGTGACAATTACTCCTTGAATTTCATTGAAGCCGTAGGACTAATATGTGAAACAAGGATTGTTGGAATTGTGAGAATGGCAATTGATACAATAATTGTAGCAATGTTTATTAATAATATAATAGGTATATTAATATCCACCTGCACGGTAGAGACATAATATGTCTGTGGGTCGAGTGAAATAACACCTGTAGTGTTCTGTATGATGCATATAGCCAATCCGAGTACATTGCCATATACGATACCACGCCCAGCAATCATTGTTCCGAACCATAGGAAAGTATTTCTGATAACAGAATTTCTTGCTCCTAAAGCCTTAAGCATACCAATCATCGGTATTCTCTCAAGTATTACGATTAGCAATCCACTAATCATAGTGACCGCAGCGACGGTTATCATTAGCGCAAAAATCATCCACACATTCAGGTCGAGTAAGTCAAGCCAAGCAAATATCTGCGGATTTATTTCGTATATTGTCTGAGAAGCGAATGTTTCACCATAAGAATCCTGTTTTTTGTTGACATGCTTTACAAGCCATTGAGCAGTATTTTCCAGATTTTGCAGGTTTTTGAGTTTTAGCTCTGCCCCACTCACCTGATTTTCATTCCACGAATTAAGTTTTTGAACTGTTCTGATATCAGTAAAAACAAAAGCCTCATCATATTTAGTAAGATTTGTCTGATATATTCCCGAAACGAAGAACCGCCTAGTTTTAACAGAACCGTCTGTAAGGAAATAAGCATATACTTTACTACCGACATCAAGGTGCAGTTTATCAGCAATAATCTTAGAGATAAGAATATTATTCTTTCCTTCTTCTTTAGTGACTACAGACACTGAGCCGTTTACGATATTGTTTTTCAGGAAGCATGTATCATATTCCTCTCCTATTCCCTTGACCATAACCCCCAAGAAATCGGAGTCAGTTTTCAAGATGCCTTGAGAGTAAGCATATCTCTGCAGATGCTCCACCCCTGGAGCTTTGTAGAGAGCTTTCATCAACGAGTCGTTTACAGCAATAGGAATCTGTTCATAGTCATTTACGGAATTAAAATTTTTCACTATGGCATGACTACCAAATCCTATAACTTTTTCCTGTATTGATTTTTTGAATCCCAAGACAACAGATACAGATACAATCATTACCGCCAGTCCGATAGCCATTCCAATAGTAGCAATTCGAACGGCAGGCAACGAAACCTTTTTTGTTTCTCCAGAATCAGAATATATTTTTTTTGCTAAAAAGCCACTTAATGAAAACATTTCAAAAACCTTTAAAGTCTGTTATTACACTGAATTATTATGTATATGTATAGAACGAAGGTTAATCCGAATGGATACTATTGTTCGCTGAACCTATGTTTTTTCTTTGCCGGTCTTGGAACAGCCCCCGATGTATTAATTGTAGGCTGTGTAGAAGGTCCGTCATATCCCGAGTAGCCCTGTACAGTCCTTGGTATTTTTCCACCGTATTCCCTCCATCTGTTCATAATTCTTTCAACATAGTCATGCGTTTCTGTTCCCCGCATATATCCATATTTTACGACAGGGTCATTATAATACTGTGGTTGCGCAAGTTTAAGTATATACGCTGAGACGTGAGCCCACCGATTAGGATTTTGGTTATTTTTCCTTGCTAACGCCATAGCATCTCTGACATGATACTTTCCCCCGTTATATGATGCTAAAGCGAAGCAGATTCTATCATATTGCGAATCGATATCATCAAACTCCTTCATAAGTTGCGCCATATATCTCGCAGCTGCAGAAACATTTCTCTCAGGATTATAGATATCATTTTTCTCAAGTCCAAGTAGTGCTCCCGTAGAAGGCATTATCTGCATCAGTCCGCATGCTCCAGCCCAAGAGCGAGCCTTAGGGTCAAAGCAAGACTCTTGATAGCATTGTGCTGCCATGAGTTTCCAATCCAATCGAGGAATAGAAGAATATTTTTTGAAAAGATGGTCCCACCTGGAAATAAGTCCTTTCTCACGATTTATGATTGGGGCATATACTTTTCTTGTGACGCCACCATTTGCGAGCAAGTTTTGTTGGTATTTTTTTATTTCTTGCAGCATATTTGGTTTATACCATGCCTTTATCTCGTTTTGAAGCGAGACATTTTCTTTATTAACAGCCCATTTCGGTCCACACTCAAACAAGTCTTTATCATTTACCGGACAAGCGATAATGTCTCCCTCGTTATTCAGAAGTTTCTTCTTCATTTCAAGAGTATCCTTACACAAATCCACGCGTAGTTTTACCCCTATACGTTGTGCAAGTTTTTCACAGAGCAAGAAATGCAATCCCATCCCCTGTCCATGATAATCATAATAAGTCTCCGGTCCAGAGATTGTCAGCATAATCATCTCCCCCTGCGACTGTAAATCTCCAACAGAAAGAGTCTCTGTATCTGCCGAGTCTGTGTATTCCTCCCCAACGACAGTCCCCCAGGGAGTATATTCTTTCTGCTCCTTATCTCCAAAACATGCTGTCATCAAGCATATTAGAAGAGTGAAGAAGGTGTTTTTTGCAATGTTTAGAATTCGAACCATTTTCCTTTCGAACGATATTTTTTCTTCTTACCAATATTGAATCCGACATATAAGTTCAGATTTCCGAATATGTTATTAACCATTAAGTGCTCTTTAGAATAGTTATAAGAATGTATTTGTGCCACGGCTCCAGCAAATAGTCGTGTATTGTTCCATACTATCCCTATTCTGCCGACTCCATCAAAAATCATATTTGAGAATTTGAAATCATCGAAGAAGTTATTGTTTATTTTATTCTCACCTCTGGATTTGTTATAGCTTAAAGCCAATGTTGCAGAAGTTCCCAACAACCAATTCTTAGCAAAGACCCAATTATAAGAATATCCCCCATAAAGAGAAAAAGACTCATAATCCAGATTATCGAAATACTCATCCCTTCCAAGTATTCCAGAAGAATTAGCAGAACTCTCAGCGTTCCCCACTGCTTCTTTCGGAATAAATTCCCTCAATTTCTCCCAGTCCATAGAAATATCGTACTTTCCATACCCGAATCCTGCGAGAGGTGAGCCAGAAGAACGTTTCTGACATGTACTTTGGTTGTAAGCAGCAGGATAGCTATGCCTTCTATGATTGAATATATAATATGTATTGAATCCCCAATACTTCACATGGAAACCGTCAAAGATATTCTCGTATACATCGTGAGGCAAGTATAATTCTTTGTTGTTTTCAAATAATTCCCGTATTTTAAATTTTTTATTGTCCCTATAATAAAAATCCACTCCAAAGAGTGCTGTATATAAACTGAGGTTAAATGATTTTTTTGTATTACCGATGTAGAGGTTATTCAACTGGAGTGTATATCCGAGGAAGATGAGTGAATACCCCACATAAGGTCCCATTCTTGTATTTACATCTGGCGAAAGGTCCACGTAGTTTCCTTTTCCCGATTTCAGTCTGAATTGTTCAAAACTGTTAGTAATCTGCCACATGGCTTGGAACTTATAATGTTGTGGTTCGATATACAAAGTATCAAAGGTATTAAACTCCCCTATGAATCTTTTTATTCCCTTCATGACTAAAGAGAAGAACGATTTCTTCGTTTTCTCCGAATCAACAGAGTTTGCAGATTCTTTTTTCAGAGAATCACTTAGAGTTTCAGTTGCAACATCCTTTTCGTTGATTAAATTGCGAGAAGAATCTATCGTATCTCGAAGCACACATTTCGAGATATTCTCATCCTGAAAATTCGAGAAGACAGTAGAATCAGCTAAAAAGTTCCGTTTTTCGACACCCTCATGCCAAGAAAGAAAATGACAGTTGCTACTCACGCCGAAAGCATTTGTAATGCTCCAGCATAAGCAACAAATGGCAATAATATGTCTTAGACTTCTTGGCATTAATATCATCAAATTTTTTTCAATATACGGTCCATGACCCAATTGACAGGTGTAGCAGAGAAGCTTGTTGCAGAGCAGTCTCCTTTTCCTTGTAGAGTTTTAACAACAGCCTCTATCATTGGCAACTGAACATAACTCTTTGGTGCGAGATCAAACTCACTGTCCCCTTCAGAAGTATGGAGATGAATTGGCAAATAACTGAACACGGAGAAACATACCGTTCCGAGTGTACCCAAAATTTCTATTCTGTCCTCCATGTGAGACTCATGCCCCACGAAACACCACGAACCACTTCCTGGCAGTCCGTTTTCAAACTGGAAGCACGCACTAATCGTATCTTCTGCCCTATAGAGATGCCCCCGGTTAGCAGAATATCCCCGGGCATGTGTTATCACTCCGAACAGTTCTTGTATGAGATCAAACTGATGTGCAGCCATATCGTAGAAATAGCCACCTCCAGCAATCTCTGGAATCACCCTCCATGGCAGAGTCTCCTCATTCAAGTCTTCCTTTCTCGGTGGGCATGAATACCTTATCTGTACGTTCTGCACCTCCCCGATTGCTCCACTGTCCAACAATTCCTTCACCTTCAGGAAGTAAGGCATGTACCTTCTGTAGTAAGCCACGAAGCAAGGCACCCCCGTTTCCCTTGACACTCTGTTTATTCTCGCACAATCGTCATAACTTGCAGCAAGCGGTTTCTCTATATAAACAGGCTTACCTGCGTTCATTGCCATTATGGCATAAGTAGGATGACTGGACGGAGGAGTAGCGATATACACCGCATTCACGTTAGGGTCGTTAATGAGTTGTGAAGCGTCTGTATACCATTTTTTTATGCCATGCTCCTCAGCATATTTTTTTGCCCTTTCCTTTGTTCTCGACATAACTGCCACAACCTCAGAGCCCTCCACCATACTGAAAGCAGGTCCGCTTTTCTTCTCCACGACCTCGCCACATCCGATAAATCCCCACTTTATAGACTTCATAAATCTTAATCCTTTAGAAAAGAAACAAATAGTTCAACATAAAAAAGATCTTTATTCAGCAAATTTGCTACACAGATTGTCAATTTTCTCAATACCTTTCTGAGTACATATTCCACGCATTCCCAACATCAGTGTTGTATAATGAATATCGGCAGGTGAGTATTTTTTATATAAAGCCTTCTGCAAGATTGCATCCAGGAACGAGTTTACAATCTCATAGACAAGATCAATATTTATGTTTTTCAGGAAATACCCCTCTTTCTGTCCTTTTTTCATGAATTCGTACACTCTGTCTTTATTTTCTTTCCTATGATTCTTGATAAACTCTAAGACACGCGGATAATTTTCAAGTTCTTCGATGAGCAAAGGGCTATTTGTTTTAGCCTCATTGATATGTAGACTAAGTAGTTCTATGATAACATCCATTAAGTCATTGTTGTTTCTCATCGCTTTCTCATACATCTCCCTATCATGCTCAAAGTTCATCTTAACCGCCTCCATGATAATTTCCTCTTTATTAGGAAAAATTTCATAGAGAGTTCTCTTCGAGATGCATAACTTTTGAGCAACCACATCCATCTTTACGGCTTTGAATCCATGTTGTTTAAACATTTCACCAGCTATCTCAACGATTTTCACCTTGAGACTTTTTCTATATTCAACCGAAGAAACTTTCTTTGCCATAATGAACTGTTTTCAAAAAATTAAAAATCTTTTTTTAACGAAACCGGAGTTCTTGGAGTTGCTATTTCCACGTCAGCATTGATCTTTCTATCCGGTCGAAGTCCTTGTTCTGAGATTCTCTTTTCCAGCGAGTCAGTGTTGTTTACCTTTGCAGAATCGCTCCTTGCCGGAGGAAAAGAGTTGTTTCCAGTTTTTCTTGTAATCTTCTGTTCGTGAAGCAGTTTCAGATGTGAGATGGCTACTATCTGCTTTTTCTGACTGTTGTTCGAATTAGATGAATTATTAGTTCTTGCATACATCACTGGATGGTGTACAACAAATAGTCCATATACTTCTTTTATTCCCAGAGCCAAGTCGTCTGTGATGTCAGTCGTGTATATTCCTGTTTGCGAAGCAACCGTATACCTTGTCACGACAGAATCGTTCTTCAGTTTCAGTGCGATGAGAATTGTTGCCCTTCTCTCCATGTCAGAAACGAGGAAATGTGCCATACATCTCAATGTCACTTTCTCACCGTCTTTAAGAATCGAGTCTGTCTTTATCTTCCATTGATATGAAGAGTGTATTTCGTCTGTTGTCAGAATAATATTCCTATCTGCCATCCAAATATCAGTAGAGTCAGAGACCTCCGAAATGCCAGCTCCCATAGCAGTTGCTTCGAGTTCGAGGCGTTCAGAAAGTCGTTCGTATATTCTCTCCAACTGGTCAGCATTACGTGTATAATACACGAGTGATGAATCCCACTGTTGTTTAGTCACGTCGTGCTGTTTCAGAATATGTTGTGTTAATGCATACTGACATGCAGCATTATACCTCCTTTCAATATCATCCTCAAAGAGGAAGTGACTCTTATGTATATCATAAAGAATATCCTCCATATCGTCATTATCCAGCACGTACTTCCCTCTGGAATCACATGCCGTAATAAGACTCAGTATTACGAAGAACAGAAGAGAATTTCTAAACTTTGTCATCTGTATCAGAATTATTTTTTCTCATCATAACACGCGTCTCGCAACGTTTTTTTATCTATCAGAATTGGCAGAAGTGTCATTTCGCTCATTGGCATTATTATAAGAGCCTTCCCCTTCGGACGGTTGTTTCGCCTTCCCATTCTCATGAGAATCACTATTTTCTATCTTCTCATTAACTGTCATCATTTCTGCCAATTCCTTTTTGCAGAAAATGAAAGCAGCGATTACTGAGCAACTGACAGCCGCATCAGCAAAATTGAATATTGGCGAGAAGAAAATGAACTGCTGCCCTCCATATATCGGTACCCACGCTGGATATTCCGTGACGATGAGGGGGAAATAGAACATATCCACCACCTTTCCATTCAAGAGTGTGGAATACCCCTCTCCGAACGGCACGCAATAAGACACGTACTCAGGAGAAGATTGTGTAAAGCACAATCCATAGAAGATGCAATCAATGAGATTTCCCGTTGCTCCAGCCCATAACATGGCAAGCAGCACGACAGAAATCCATCTTGCGCCCATCTTTATATGCTTGTACATCACCACGGCAATAGCAATTATTGCCACCAATCTGAAGAGACTGAGTAGGGTTTTATTAATAAACGCCATTCCAAACGCCATTCCATTGTTCTCAATGAAATAGATGTAGAACCATGAAGTTACTTCATGCTTCTCAAATAGCGTCATAGAGGTCTTCACCTCAATCTTTATCCATTGGTCGATAATGATAATCAGAGCCATAATGATTATGGCAGTGATTGCCTGATTTCTTTTTGTTTTTCTTTCTGTTACCACAAGTATTTTTTTATATTCGGTGAAGAATCTCCCAAGCCCCAATATCAACTATTTATCTCCTGGTTTGCGGGCGTTCTTTGATTCAACACTAAGTGTTGCATGAGGCACAATGCGTAGACGCTCCTTCGGAATCAACTGTCCGGTGATTCTGTCTATTCCATATGTCTTATTCTTAATACGAATTAGAGCTCCTTTGAGTCCCTGAATGAATTTCTGCTGGCGTTGAGCGAATTGAATGAGTTCCTCCTTAGATTGTGTTGCCAAGCCTTCCTCAAGCACTTTATACGTAGGTGCAGTATCGCTGTCGTCATTCTGGTTGCTCTTCTGTAACTGAGTCATCATGGAATTATACACCTCTGTTGCACTCTTGAGTTTTTCTTCTATAATGAGGCGGAATTCCTCCAACTCCTCATCACTGTAGCGTTTTTTTTCCATAGTTTAAGATATACAGTTTTTTTGTTCTGGTAATTGTTTTTCTTTTCTATGACAATACCAACCATCCGACACACATATATAATATAATGTGGCGAATGATTGGTTTTTATATCGTTCTTATGCCTTGGTGAGCTTTACGAAAGCCTTGAAGTCAGTGAAATCCTGTTCAGAGCCTTCAGAAGCATCTCCGAGAGAGATGGAGTTAGCAAGAACCTGGGCAGCGATATGTTCTTTAAAGGTATCAAGAACCTCTCTGAGTTCATCTTTCTCTTCAAGAACAACATCAATACGGTCAGTGATTTCAAATCCACTGTCCTTTCTTAACGCCTGAATCCTTTTAATGATGAGACGTGAGAGTCCTTCCGCCTTCAGTTCCGGCGTAATTTCTATGTCGAGAGCAACAGTGAACTTGCCTTCCTGAGCAATAGTCCATCCTGGAATATCTTCTGAGATAATCTCCACGTCCTCGAGTTCTATGCACACCTCTTGACCTTCAACAGTGACATTGAGCTTCTCGTTCTTTTCAAGTTCTGCAATCTGTTCCTGAGAGAGAGCAGAAACGACAGCGTTTACGCTCTTCATGATCTTTCCGAACTTCTTACCCATAGTGCGGAAGTTGCACTTCACCTTTTTCACAAGAATTCCAGCACCACTGTCAATGAACGTCAACTCCTTGACATTCGTCTCAGCAAGAATCACATACGCCATACGTTCTATAGCATCCCTCATACCCTTGTCTGTGGCAGGGATAGAGATTGTCTGGAGAGCCTGTATAACAGGAATCTTCACCTTCTTTCTCAGCGAGAGCACCATAGATGTAACCTGCATAGCCACCTGCATTGCATTTTCCAGTTCTCCGTCAATATACTCCTCGTGAACCACTGGATATTTTGCAAGATGCACGCTTTCAGAGTTATCCTTTCCCGTTGCTTCATTAAGGTCAAGGAATAGTCTGTCTGCATAGAACGGTGCTATCGGAGCCACGAGTCTGCTGAGTGTGTCGAGACAAATATACAGCGTCTGGTATGCAGAGAGTTTGTCTTTTGTCATTCCTCCTCCCCAGAAACGTTTTTTGTTGAGTCGTATATACCAGTTTGAAAGTTTATCAATGACAAAGTTCTGAATCAGTCGTCCGGCAGGAGTAGGATCGTAATCACTCATTGCCTCATCAACACCTTTTATGAGAGTGTTCAGTTCAGAAATCAGCCAACGGTCAAAGTCTGGTCTTTCGCTATACGGCACGTCTTCTTCCTCGTAAGAGAAGCCGTCTACGTTGGCATAAAGAGTGAAGAACGAGTAAGCCTGATATAGTTTTATGAAGAACGATGAAGTAACCTCCTTCACTCCGTCCTCGTCAAAGGATAGGTTATCCCAAGGCGAAGAGTTAGTAATCATATACCAACGAACAGCGTCAGTACCAAATTTCTCTGTACAATCAAATGGGTTTATTACATTTCCGAGACGCTTTGACATCTTCACGCCATTCTTGTCGAGCACGAGACCATTTGAGATTACATTCTTGTAAGCAACAGAATCAAACACCATTGTTGCGATAGCATGGAGTGTAAAGAACCATCCACGTGTTTGGTCAACACCCTCAGCGATGAAGTCAGCAGGATATGCTTTTCCTTCATCGATAAGTTCCTTGTTCTCAAAAGGATAGTGAATCTGTGCGTAAGGCATTGCACCTGAGTCGAACCATACATCAATAAGGTCCAGTTCACGTGTCATGACGTTTCCTGTTTCACTAACAAGCTTAATATCATCTACATAAGGGCGGTGTATGTCAATGCGGTCGTAGTTCTCCTGACTCATATCCCCAGGAACGAATCCCTTTTCCTTGAGAGGATTTACAGTCATCACCCCAGCAGCGACAGCTTTTTCTATCTCGTTGTAGAGTTCCTCAAGTGAGCCGATGCAGATTTCCTCTTTAGTATCGCGGTTTCTCCAGATAGGCAGTGGAGTTCCCCAGTAGCGTGAACGCGACAGATTCCAGTCGTTGAGGTTCTCGAGCCATTTTCCAAATCGTCCCGTTCCTGTTGACTCTGGTTTCCAATTAATTGTTTTATTCAGTTCAGACATACGTTCCTTACAAGCTGTAGAACGTATGAACCAAGAGTCGAGCGGATAATACAATACCGGTTTGTCTGTACGCCAACAATGCGGATAGTTGTGTACATGCTTCTCAATCTTGAAAGCAGTGCCCTCTTCCTTCATCTCCAGACAGAGAACAACATTTAGGTCCATATCCTTTGCAGCTGCCTTCTCGTCGTATTTTCCGTCGATATTGTATTTTGGGTCATAAGCATTCTTGACATAGTCACCGCTGTGCTTCCAGTAAGACTCGTTGACACATGCCTCAACAAATTCCGGAGCAATATCGTCTTTTACAAAATACTTTCCCTGGAAGTCAACCATAGGACGAGTATCACCAGCCTTGTCGAGAATGAAGAGTGAAGGGATTCCAGCGTCTTTTGCCACCTTTGCATCATCGGCACCGAAGGTTGGAGCAATGTGCACAACACCTGTTCCATCTTCCGTGGTTACGTAGTCTCCAGGAATTATTCTGAACGCCTCCGACTCCTTCACCACAATCTTATCGTTCTCTAAAGCACACGGTTTCACCCATGGCATAAGTTGTTTGTAATGCAAGCCAACAAGGTCTGTACCTTTTCCTCTCCAGAGAATTTCGATAGGACGCTCATTGCCTTCCTCATCTTTTTCTGGCTGGAAGTAGGCAGACATTCTCGGTTCAGCAACAATATAAGTTGCCTCTTCTCCAGAATACGGGTTCTTGCCTTTGAGAGCAACATAGTCAATCTTCGGACCAACACAAAGAGCAGTATTTGAAGGTAGAGTCCAAGGTGTTGTTGTCCATGCAAGAACATACACCTTCCCAATTTCCCCATCAAGAATCTTCTCTGCATCGAGAAGCGTGAACTGCGCTGTAACAGTGGTGTCTTTCACATCACGGTAACATCCAGGTTGGTTGAGCTCATGACTAGAAAGTCCTGTTCCCGCAGCTGGCGAATATGGCTGTATTGTATATCCTTTGTAAAGTAGGTTCTTTTTATACAGTTGCTTGAGCAGATACCATAGAGTCTCAATATACTTATTGTCGTAAGTGATGTAAGGATGTTCAAGGTCTACCCAGTATCCAATCTTGTCTGTCAACTGAGTCCACTCATCGGTATACATCATCACATTTTTCCTACAAGCAGCGTTGTAATCGTCTACACTAATCTTCTTTCCGATATCCTCTTTCGTGATTCCAAGGTTCTTCTCTACAGAAAGTTCTACAGGCAGTCCATGGGTGTCCCATCCGGCTTTACGCTTTACTCGGAATCCCTTCATTGTCTTATACCTTAGGAAGGTATCCTTTATGGTACGCCCCATGACATGATGAATTCCCGGATGACCATTTGCAGATGGCGGTCCCTCGAAGAAAATAAATTCCGGGTATCCGTCTCTTTCGTCAACCGATTTGTGGAAGATGTCTTTTTCCTTCCAATCTTTCAAGACCTCCTTGTTTACATCAGTAAGATTTAGAGCCTTATGCTCTGCGAATATCTTTTTCATTATTGTTGTATATATTATTTTTTCTGTTTCTAAGAGTGCAGACGTAGCAGATGAGTTTCTATTTTTCTCTTTACCCACTACTTTTAAGGTCGCAAAATTAATCAATAATTCCGAGATATGCAAGATATTACACATTTTTTTATATTAAAGGAAACAAAATACGCTAAAAGTTTGGTTAGTTCAGATAAAAAGCGTAATTTTGTAGTTCAAAACATTATACATAAGACAAATATGCCAAAAATTTCTATTCGAGGCCACGAGATGCCAGAATCGCCAATTCGAAAGCTGGCTCCTCTGGCAGCCGCAGCCAAGAAGCGCGGTACAAAAGTCTACCACCTCAATATTGGCCAGCCAGATCTTCCTACTCCGAAAGAAGGTCTTGACGCTTTGAAGAATATCAATCGCACGATATTAGAGTACTCCCCTTCTCAGGGATATCTCTCATATCGCGAGCGTCTCGTTGATTATTACAAGAAATACAACATCAACGTAACAGCCGATGATATTATCATTACCTCTGGCGGTTCCGAGGCTGTATTGTTCTCATTCCTTGCCTGTCTGAATCCAGGCGATGAGATTATTGTTCCGGAACCTGCTTACGCAAACTATATGGCATTCGCCATTTCTGCAGGAGCAAGGATACGGACTATAGCCACAACGATAGAAGAAGGATTCTCCCTTCCGAAGGTAGAGAAGTTCGAAGAGCTTATTAACGACCGTACTCGTGCCATCATGATTTGTAACCCGAACAACCCAACAGGATATCTCTATACCCGCCGTGAGATGAATCAGATTCGAGACCTTGTAAAGAAGTACGACCTCTACCTCTTCTCTGACGAGGTGTATCGCGAGTATATCTATACAGGTTCTCCTTACATCTCCGCCTGCCATTTGGAGGGCATTGAGCAGAACGTGGTGCTCATAGACTCTGTGTCGAAGCGTTACTCAGAATGCGGAATACGTATTGGTGCTCTCATAACAAAGAACGAAGAAGTGCGTGCAGCAGTAATGAAATTCTGTCAGGCTCGCCTCTCTCCGCCTCTTATCGGACAGATTGTAGCAGAGGCTTCCTTAGATGCCACAGAGGAATATCAGCGTGATGTCTACGACGAATACGTAGAGCGTAGAAAATGCCTTATAGACGGTCTTAATCGTATTCCTGGCGTTTACTCTCCAATTCCTATGGGTGCGTTCTACACCGTTGCCAAGCTTCCTGTAGACGATGCAGAGAAGTTCTGCCGTTGGTGTCTTGAATCTTTTGAGTATGAGGGTGAAACCGTCATGATGGCTCCTGCCGCTGGTTTCTACACCACTCCGGGTGCAGGCATCGATCAGGTTCGTATTGCCTACGTTTTGAAGAAACCAGACCTTGAGCGTGCCCTCCTTCTTCTCCGGAAAGCCCTTGAGGAATATCCAGGTACCGTAATGAACGATTTCAATGCCTGATCTTTCACACGTCATTTTAATTTGAGAAACATAATATTTTAATAAGCCAGAAGCAGGATATGCCCCTTCTTCTGGCTTCATAATGCACACCTACTTATGAATGAAATTATCACTTGGGTACTCGAGAATCTGAACTATTGGGTAGTAACAGTCTTTATGGCGATTGAAAGTTCCTTCATTCCCTTCCCCTCGGAAGTGGTTGTGCCTCCAGCCGCATGGCTTGCCATGACGGGAGAGAAGATGAACATCGTCATGGTGGTTGTGTTTGCCACCATCGGAGCCGACCTTGGAGCTCTTGTGAACTATTACATTGCCAAGATATTTGGAAGACCAGTTATATACAAGTTCGCAGACTCTCGCTTCGGACATATGTGTCTGATAAATAAAGAGAAGATAATGTATGCAGAAGAATACTTCAGAGAGCATGGAGCACTTTCCACATTCTTTGGAAGACTTGTTCCAGCCGTTCGCCAATTGATTTCCATTCCTGCTGGTCTGTCAGGTATGAAGCTTTCCACATTCCTTCTCTACACAACTCTCGGTGCAGGAGCTTGGAACACGGTTCTTGCCATCATCGGATATGCCATCTACAAAGCATTCCCTACGGTAAAGACTCCAGAAGATGTCTCTGAATTAGCATCAAAATATAGTCATGAAATTGGATATGCAATACTCGCTATCGTTGCAATCCTTGCCGCTTGGATGATCATCAAAAAGGTGAGTAAAAAGCATTAAATTGGTAGGTATCAGAAAAAGCATTAAGTGGGGAAGTATCAGAACCCATCTTAATGCTAATATCCTCTTCTCTCTACCGACATCTGCACACTGAAAGAAGGAGAGAAATTATATTTCACAGCCGCACCAATACGGTCACAAAGATCGTGTATGTCCATAAGCATTATTGGAGCATTCTTAACCACTGCCTTCTGTGCATACAGATATCCCTCCCATCGCTCATTGAAACGGTAAGCGAGAGTGGCATTGATGCCGGCATCCTGAAAAGAGGAATGCGCCCAATACATATTATTATAATAGCCACCCACAGCCAGACACATCTTCTGAGAAAGTGGCGCGACATACATCATTGAGATATTTTGAGAAAACCCTACCCCACCATATGCATGCTTTCCAATCTGAGAGAACACAGAAACGTCAAGCCCCACATTGAGGCCTTTATGTAGTTGCCATCCATAAAGGTGTCCATATCCGTAAGGAAGAAACATTCCTCCGTAATGTGTACCTCCGAGAATCATCGGGGAAAAAGATAAGCTGTCAGCAAGAATCGGCATTGGGCAACCTTCTTTCGGGAGTATGGGCTGGCAACTGCTCCTTTCCACCTTATCGTTCGCAGTCAACTCACTACACTGCCCTTTCTGAAGAGAAGGCAGATGCTCACTTGTATGAATTGCTTTCTGTTTTTCAATAGAAGGCAGTTCTTTTTCTATTGTAAAGGTTGTTACCGAATCGCATGAAATAGAGTCAAGCGATAGCACACATGTCCCAAACATTTCTGAGCCATGTGAAACAATAGTAAAAAGGAAACCTATGAATGTAGAAAAGAGTCGAATTTTTGTCATAACGGTTGCAAAATTAGCAATTTTCTTGTACAAAATACATCTTTTCCCTTTTATTTAACGAAAATTGTCGATAATCAATACTTTTATACCGATTATTTGAATTTTCTGCACAAAAAACACAAAAAAACAGTGATTTATTTGTTTCGTATTGAGAAAATCACTACCTTTGCAACTAAGAGAATTGTTAATATGTAAACATACAAAAAAAAACCTACCTTATGATTACAAGACGTGAAGAACTTTGGCTAAGAAAATACAATGAGATGAAGGAATATATCCTTCGTGTTCGACATCTTCCAGATAAAAAGAAAAAAGAGAACAGTGTTCTCGTGAATTGGTGGAAATACAACAAGAAGCGCTACAAACAAGGACTTCTTAGCGAAGAGAAGGCTAAACAGCTCAAAGAGCTCAGTGATATGCGGCTTCCTGGACAGAACTATTTCAAAGGGAAACGCCCTAAGAAGATCGCTGTAGATGCTTCCAATGCTTCTCAAACAGCAGAAGAAAAAGAACAATCGGTAACGCAAAAAACATTAAAAGAACCAACAAAAAGAAAAGCAACATCAAAAGTAGCGACAAAAAGGAAAGGGGCAACACCCCCAAAGAAATAATCAGGAGATGTTTCTAAAGGGTAAACCTGCGTTACAAAATCTTATATAACTGACTAATCACAAAGGGTAACCATGCACGAAACAAAAATCTGCTGGTTACCCTTTTTCTTATTTATTGATATTTCTTGACGGTCTTCATTAAGACTATAAAGAAATTTGAACACCTGCCTTTATCCATCTTCCCGGTTGGCGTACAATACTATAATCGTAATATTCCTTATCGAAGATATTTGAACAGTCTACGTATAAAGACCACGGAATCCTGCCCTTTGAATCCCATGACAGTTTGCCATCAAGAAGACCGTAAGGCTTGTTGCCATTTCCTGTTCTCTCCTGCCAACGCCAAGAGAGAGAGCAAGAAAGATTCTTCCAAATTCTTCCATCAGCCTGGAGAACAACCTTATGGCGCAGGTACTCTTGAGCATATTTTGAGAGAGTGACCTCCCTCGTATGCTCCAAGTCTTCTGAAATCCAGGAATATGCCACCGATAGTCTTCTTAGGAAAGAGTCGGAGAACAATTCCCTTGGCAGGAATGCCACCTGAGTTTCCACTCCCACATTGTCCATTTTGAAGTTTCCAGAGCGGTAGATCCATGTTAAAGAATCGGTTGGCTTACCGTCTGCATCAACGGTTTCGTCAGTGAACACCACCCAGTCTATCATATCCGACTTGTGTGAGTAGAACGCCTGCATGTTTGCCTCCCAAGCCACTCTTCTGAATTTCACACCGAGCGAAGTATCGTTTGTCTTCTCTGGCATAAGGTTCTGTGAGCCCTCGATATTCTTTCCTGAGTAATAAAGGTCTGTATAGGTAGGCATTCTCAATGCCATGTTCCATGATGCGTAAACTGTGACCTCTTTAGTAGGGCGATAGCTTATATCTACTCCAGGATAGAAGCGCCAACGGTTGTCAAGTCCGCTATTTCTATTTGCGAGACATCCAACAGAGAAAGTCCAATCGCTTAAGAGAATATCATGCTCAAGGAATGCAGAATAGTTTGTGCGTTTGTCGTGACATGTGTATTTCCTCTCTTCGATTGCATCATGACCAACGATATCTTTGTAGTCGCTTTCTGGAAGTTTCTTGCCAAGGTTTGTAGACCAGATTCCCTCAGAACGTATTTCAACTCCGAACGAAGTCTTTCCCAATGCCGTTTGAATCCAAGAGTTCAGTCCCCCTCCAACAACATCTACGAGATGGAAATTCTCTCCTGCTGGTGAAACATCCTTATGCCATTGGTAGTGGTCAAGCCATCTATTCCAGAACACCTGTGGCAGAATATTCAGCTTTCCTATTTTCACCTCTCCCTTCAAAGCCGCTAAAAATTTTTCCGTGCTCTCCCATTGGTCTGTAGAGGAAAGTCCATAGAATGTGTTTGCACCATACGGCTTATAACTATAGCCTGCCTGCGCTTCTACTTTTACATTCTTAGCTCTTAGGGAACCTTGATAAAAGAAATGAGTGTTACTGAAAAAAGAATTCTCCGTAGCTCCGTCACTACGTGAATAACCTCCTGACAGTGCGTGTGTCATGACACTGCCATTGGAAAAACTGGTGGCTGACGAAAGGCGGAGATCACCTCCTCCGTAGCCATATGCGCCTCCTTTAAGATGTAGGTCGGCAGCCAGCAACTTCTGCTCATCAACGCTCTTTGTAACGATATTCACCACTCCGGTGAATGCAGACGTTCCAAAGACTCGTGCCGCTGGACCTTCAAGCACCTCTACTCGCTGTATATCATCGACAGAGAAAGGGAAGTCGAATGTAAGATGGCCGGTGTGAGGAGAAGAGACATTCACTCCATTTACAAGAAGAGTGAGTTGGTCGAAAGTACCGCCACGGACAGAAACATCCGTCTGCACTCCCATCTCTCCGCGCTGTCTCACATCAATGCCAACAGCATATTCTAAGAGGTCGTTAATACTATGCACCGCTGCCGAGGCAATATCCTCTGCTCGCAGTACGGTAACCATTCTCGCCGACTGACTTTCCATCAGTGGGATGCGTGTGCCGACAACATTCACGTCGGCCAATGCGATTGCCAGCGAGTCTGACAGTTCTTCGCTCTCTCCCCTCAAGGCAGAAGGAATGCCATCAGAAGTTGAGCATGAGAAGCCGTTCGTCTTCGCCATTACGCCTGCACTCTGAAGAATCGTTGCGGAGAGCACTCCAACAACAACCTCCTTATGCAGCGTATTGAAAACCGCATACGATTTGCGCGAGAAGCGCTTCCATTTGATTGTTGAATTGTTTGACATTTTGGTTAATTGAAAAAATTGTAGCAGGTGCGCACCTGCCTTTGACAATCGATTGTCGAAATCGAATTGCAAAATTATTACTTTTTCTCGATATTTTAAAACATGTAAGAGAAAAAAAGCAATATGAAGAAGAAATAGAGCAAAAAATTTGCAAAAGAAGGAAAAAGATTGTAAATTTGCAGTCAAGTATAAAACCTTTCAAACTATTAGTTTATGAAAATCTTCAACTTTTGCAATGCTTCGAACATGAAGAGAGTATTGTTCGCAGTTTCCTTGATGACAGCAACGTCTACTACCATGGCACAGAATGATAGTTTTGAATACGGAACATTCAACCATCTCAGCTTGGGTGTATCTGCAGGTACCGAGGGTTTCGGCATAGACGTTGGCACAAGCCTGAATAAATACCTTTCCATTCGTGCAGGTGTAGATATCATGCCTTCATTTAATATAAATACAGACGTAGATGTAGAAGGCAATTTGGCAAATCAAAACTACAGTGGAACAATGGAGGTAGAAGGCTCTCTCTCGCGCACAAGCGTAAACGTAAAGCTTGACTGCTTCCCATTTGGAGATAAGAGTTCGTTCTTTGTTACTGCTGGCGCTTCGTTCGGGGGCGACAAGATTGTGAAGGTTAAAGGTCACAGTGAAGATCTCAAGAGCCTAATCTCTCAGGGCAGCGACCTCGCAATCAATATTGGTGAATACCAAATTCCGGTAGACAAGAACGGTGATGTTGCTGGAGGTGTTACGGTGAGTGGATTCCGCCCTTACGTAGGAGTTGGTTTCGGTCGTCTTGTTCCTAAGAAGCGTGTTGCTGTGCGCGTGGAATTAGGAACTCAGATTCACGGTACTCCGAAGGTATATGCAGATGGTAAGGGTGATCTCGATAAGGTTCTTAAAGATGCTGGCGACGACGATATTTCAAAGCTTATAGACAAACTCACCTTCTACCCTGTCTTGAAGGTGACATTGAGAGGACGTATCTTCTAACTTGTTTCATCTTTAATGCATCATCTTGGGGTAGATGTATATTTACATAGAAGGGGCGACTGCTCTGGCTGGAAGCCAGTATCTGAGTAACCGTGGGGAAATGCGCAAGCATTTGCCTACGGACTACAACTGCCACACCCTACATCTGGCTGGAAGCCAGTACCTCCACTGTACTATGTCGCCCTTACTTTGATGTGGTGGGGTGTCGCCTTGAGATAGGGCTTCCTCCAATTTTGAACACCCTACCTGAAGGGGCGACTGCTCTGGCTGGAAGCCAGTATCTGAGTAACCGTGGGGAAATGC
>CALZTP010000062.1 GCA_945829115.1 uncultured bacterium
AATATTACATTTTTATATAATAGAAAAATTTCCGATAGTTTCGCTGATTGTCAGAACGTAAAATTGTGCGCGATTCCAAGCCGCTAAAACAGCAATTTTTCGCATTGTCTATTCAACAAATCTCTTCTTTCAAAACATTATTTTTCCGATATCAATTTCGCTCTACTTTTTCGCTTCAAAAACATCGATGTTTTACTATTGGAATCGCACACATTTCCACCATTGATTTAAACTAACTTTGCTATTTCAACATAACATAAATCAAAAACTTGATTTTAGATAATTTGTTGTATCTACAATAAACAAATAAAAGATTCCATACTTCCCCCCCCCCAAAAAAAAGAAAGCCGAAACACACCCCAAAATAGAACGCTATCATACGAAGAAAGAGTCAAGAATAAAAAGAAATGGTACAAAAAAATATGTTTACTACAAGAAGAAAGGCATTTTTACAAAAAAAATTGAAGAAAAAAAAGAAATCTTCCAAAGAAAATTTGCTTATATGACAGAAAAACATTAATTTTGTGGTCAGAAAAACTTAAACTATAGAGAATGAAGAAAATGAAGAAAACTTTTACCACAACGCTAACAGTGCTCCTGTCAGCATTCCTACTAACAGCGAATGCACAGAGAAGCCAAAGGAACATAACCAATTGGTCATTCACAAAGGGCGACAACCCAGAATATGCGAAGAAAGACTGCCAGGAGGGCACTTGGCAGAAAGTGCGCATTCCTCACGACTGGGCAATCTTTGGTCCGTTTGATAAAGAGATCGACAAGCAAACCGTAGCGATTGAGCAGAATGGTGAAAAGGAAGCCACAGAGAAAACAGGTCGGTCGGGTGCTCTGCCTTGGGTTGGCTGCGGATGGTATCGCACTCAGATAGACATTCCAACAGATGCCGAGCGTGCCATTCTGAACTTCGATGGAGCTATGGCAGAGCCAACGGTTTACGTAAACGGAAAGAAAGCAGGTGAATGGAAATACGGCTATAACACGTTCAACATAGACATAACACCTTTTTTGAACAGAGAGTCAAAAGAGAACACCATTGCCGTACGCCTGCAGAACGTAGAGGAATCAAGTCGTTGGTATCCTGGTGCAGGACTCTTTCGCCCTGTTACGCTCACCATTACAAAGAAAACCGCCATTGCACCATGGGGACTAAACGCCACCACCCTCGCATTAAATAGCGACGGCACTGCAACCGTTGAGCTTACAACACTGACAACGGGAGGTGAAGGGAAGGTGCTCTTCGTGGAATATGATGTGCAGACAGACACTCGTCAGCGCACTTTGATCACCTCACAAGTGGAGGCTTGTGGTATGGCAAAGACTATTGAGCGCATTGGAAGAATAACACCTTGGAGTCCAGAAGCTCCACACCTATATAATATAACAGCCACTCTCTACGAAACAGTTGGAGGCAGCAAACGCATTCTCGATGTTGCCACCATACGCACCGGATTCAGAACAGTGGAATGCTCAGAAGAGAAGGGATTCGCCCTCAACGGTGTGTCAAGAAAGATAAAAGGTGTTTGCCTTCACCACGACCTCGGAATGCTCGGTGCTGCTGTTAACAAAGCTGCTATCATCAGGCAGATAGAACTTCTGAAAACCATGGGATGTGACGCCATTCGAACCGCCCACAACATGCCATCTCAGATGCAGATGGACGTCTGCGACTCACTCGGAATGATGGTGATGGCAGAATCGTTCGATATGTGGATATACCCGAAATGCAAGAACGGATACTCACGCTTCTTCAACGAATGGGCTGACAGAGACATTGAGAACCTCGTGATGGCAAACCGCACTCACCCAGCAATCGTGATGTGGAGCGTGGGAAACGAGATTCCAGAGCAAGGGGCTGTGGAGGGTGGAAAAATTCTGCGACACTTGCAGAACTTGGTGAAGCGCTTCGATTCTACACGCCCAATCACAAACGGTATGGACAGGATGCCAAACGCTATACATAGTGGCTTTGCACAGGTTTCTGACGTTCCTGGCTTAAACTACCGCACACACCTCTACGAGGAAGCATACAAGGCTGTTGGACATGGCTTCATACTTGGAAGCGAGACAGCATCAACGGTTTCTTCTCGTGGTGTTTACAAATTCCCAGTGGTGAGATACGACAACCATGCCTACAATGACGGACAGTGCTCCAGCTACGACACAGAGGCTTGCTGGTGGTCTAACGTACCAGAAGACGACTGGCTCTTGCAAGACGAGAAACCATGGGTGATTGGAGAGTTCGTATGGACTGGCTTCGACTACCTCGGAGAGCCTACCCCTTACGATGAATACTGGCCTTCACGATCTTCTTACTTCGGAATCTTCGACCTTGCAGGACTACCAAAAGACCGCTACTTCCTTTACCGCTCACGCTGGAACAAGAACGAGAAAACCATTCATCTTCTCCCACACTGGAACTGGCAGGGACGAGAGGGAGAGGTGACCCCCGTCTATTGCTATACGAACTTCCCTACCGCAGAACTGTTCGTAAACGGTGTCTCTCAGGGGAAGAGAACGAAAGACACAAGTGTGAAAACTGTTTCGGGGAAAGATGGCAGACTCACTGATATCTCCGACAGGGCATTAGACCGCTACCGCCTGAGATGGAACGATGTGAGATACGAGCCAGGAGAGATAAAGGTTGTCTGCTACGACGAAAAGGGAAATGTGACTGGCGAAGAAACCGTTCGCACTGCAGGAAAAGCAAATAGGCTTACAATTTCTGGCGACAAGCTCCTCTCTGAGAAGCCACGCATATTGAAGGCAGACGGTGAGGATATGGTGTTCCTTACGGTCTGTGCTGTAGATAAAAATGGTAGGCTTTGTCCAACGGCAAGCAACAGCATAAAGGTTCGCGTAAAGGGAAATGCAAAGTTCAAAGGCATCTGCAATGGAGATGCAACATCTCTTGAGGTGTTTACAAACCCAGAGATGAAACTCTTCAACGGACAGCTTGTGGTCGGCATTCAGGCTACAGAGATTCCGGGCACTGCAGAGGTAACGGTCACTGGAAAGGGACTGAAGTCTGCAACAGTGAAACTACAATCAAAATAAGTTGATTTCCAAGCATCTTTAAGATAGTGAGCAGCGATGAGGAAAGGTGTTGCGAGTAGCAAATATCCAGCCTCCGTTGCTCACTATCTGCCTTTCTGAAAAATCTCAAAAAAACAGGCTGGAAAACGAATCCCGTCAATAAGAACTGTTAATATTTTCTTAAAATTCACAAGTTCTTGTGCATTCCTTTGCATATATGGCTTTTTTTTGCTACTTTTGCGCTTAAATAACAGAATTGTCCGCTAAAAACGCATAACGTTTGCAAAACAAGTAGGGCAAAAACAGAGAAGAATTTGTATTTTTAGGTTAAAAAATTAACGACACATCCATGGTAAAGTATAAGAAAATTCGAGTACAGCAAGACGGAGAGTTCCAAAGTGAGAAGATTTTGGAGCGACTGACAGAATTGATGGAAGAAGAGCAGCTTTTTCAGGACGTCACACTGACAATCGAGTCGCTTGCGGAAAGAATGTCTACAAACCGTACATACGTATCAAAGGCAGTGAACGAGAACTACGCAATGTCGTTCCGCCAGTGGCTAAATTCATACAGAATAGAAAAAAGCATTCAATATATGCTGAAAAATCCTGCTGCTAATCAAGATGAGATTGCAAAGGCAAGCGGCTTTTTGAGTGCTTCTGCATTCAACCATAAGTTCAAGGCGGTTACGGGAACTTCTCCACGCCTTTGGCTTGTTGAAAAAGCAGTGGGCGCGAAGTAATTTTTTTCATAAAGCGAAAATAATAATGAAGGAGTGTATCAGTCGTTGATGTGCTCCTTTTTTTTAGTTTTTCAGAGCAATCACCACAATGGGAACAGAGAAGGACATCAGGCTTATTGCATTAGACCTTGACGGTACGCTAACAAACGACGAGAAAAAGATAACTCCTGAGACAAAGGAGGCACTTATGGAGGCACAGAGAATGGGCGTGAGACTCTGTCTTGCCAGCGGAAGACCACCATTTGGTATGATGCCACTTGTCGAGGAATTGGAGATGGCGAGATATGGCGGTATTCTCATGGCATACAATGGAGGCTATGTCATGGACTGCCAGTCTGGGAAGGTGATCACGGAGGTTATTCTCGATGACTCGCTCCTTTTTCGCCTGCATGAATATCAGGAGTTGTCGGGCATGACATTAATGACTTACCACAACGACAAAATCTATACCGAGCATCCCAACGACTCTTATGTACAGATCTCCTCACGAAACAACAGAATGAAGGTCGTTGGGGTGGAGAATTTCACAAGAGACGTACCCAAGCCAGTGAACAAATGCCTGATGGTGGGAGAACCTGCAGATGTGCCTTACTGGGAAAAGGAGATGCAGGATGCGTTCTGTGGCGAGATGCACATTCTTCGCTCAACACCTTATTTTATAGAACTCCTGCCATTAGGAATCGATAAAGGTCCTGCTCTTTCTGCCATCTGCAACGCCATGGGAATGAGCGTAGGCAACGCCATGGCTTTTGGAGATAGCTATAACGATATCTCCATGATAAAGGCGGCGGGAATTGGTGTTGCGATGGAGAATGCGGAGGATGCAGTAAAGGCCTCGGCTGACATCGTTACACTAAGCAACAATGCAGATGGTGTGGCGAAGGTGGTGAAGGAGGTTATTCTTTCCAAATGGTGAAGGTTTTTATTCTTTCGATGAAAAGATAGTTGGAAAAGTTCATAAACAATATCCAAGCAAAAGGAATGAAGTTCAACATAATAGAATTCTTGAAAAGAGTGGGAAAGGCGAAGGGCTTCGGAATACAGTCGCCATGGGCTTTCAGATTTGTCACAGAAGTAGTGGCAGAGAGATGGAGATACTATGCCTACGAGGATATAGAAAAGCAGTTTCCAAAACGTTACGAGCAGAAATATCAGAAGCTCCTCTTTCGCATCAGGAATTTCGTTTATCCAGACAAGCTTCTCGTGATGCCTCTCGACTCTATAACAGCCGAGAATCTTCAAGACCTTCCACGCCAGGTTGGGAAGAAGGGAGCGATTGTTGTCGAGGGACTTCGTGAGTCGAAAGAGTCTCTCTCGAAATGGGAGAAATTGAAGGCGAGGGAGGAAATCGGGGTTACGTTCGATATGTATTCGTTTGCTGTCTGTTTCTTTGATAGAAACATCTACAAACAGCACTACAAACTGAATTTTCTGTAATCGTCACTTCAAAAAAGCATGTCAAAATGCCTTTTCCCTGCTTTTCTACTACAAATCATGCCAATAAAAAGAAAAAAATCACGATTATTCTTGGAAGATTATAAATAAATTATTACTTTTGTGGCGCAAAAAAGAAAGTACTAAAAATCAACATAAAAAATAATATATTCTACTATGTATTGGACACTTGAATTGGCATCTAAGCTCGAAGATGCACCATGGCCTGCAACAAAGGAAGAACTACTCGACTACGCTACACGTTCCGGACTTCCTCTTGAAGTGATAGAGAACTTGGAAGAGATAGAAGACGAGGGCGATGTATACGAAACAATAGAGGATATCTGGCCTGACTATCCTTCTAAGGAAGACTTCCTCTTCAATGAGGACGAGTATTAATCAGCCTTAATTGCAGATAACAATCATTTATGCCAATGCAGCTTGGATCATTCGCCACGTTGCATTGGCATATATTGTCTTTCCGCATTTTTATCTGCACAAAGAAGAATGAAAAATAAACTTAACAGAAAAAAACTAACCCATGAAACCAGAAAAGAAATACATGCAGATAGCCATTGGTGAGGCTTTGGAGGGAATCACAAATGGACATGGAGGACCTTTCGGCTCTGCCATTGTAAAAGACGGAGTTCTGATTGCTTCTGGTCACAATAAGGTGCTTGCAAACAACGACCCCACCTGCCACGGAGAGATTGATGCCATTCGGAAGGCTGGAGAGCGACTGCACACATTCGACCTCTCGGGGTGCGTGCTCTACACAACTGGAGAGCCTTGCCACATGTGTCTCTGTGCTTGCATGTGGGCGAACATCAGTAAGATCTACTATGGTTGCACGATAGAAGATAACAGCATAATAGGATTTCGCGATGAGAAGTTCGACCGCATCTTTGGTGGGAGAGAGAAATTAGAGGGACTGATGGAAGAATTTTGTCGTGAGGACTGCCTCGACCTTTTCAAGAAATACTCTAACATGAGTCACGAAAGTTATTAATCTGCATTTTGAATGTTTTTTTGCGCACCCACTTAGTAAAAGATTAAGCCAGTTAAAAAAACTATTTTTTTCTATGAAGAAACTAACTATAAAAGCTAATTATACAGACATCTCTACTGCAGTACAACAGATGGAAGAAGTATTGAAAGGATGGAAAGTGACTCCTGATGAAAGGACAAAGTCTATACTATTGCTGGAGGAGACACTTGTAAAAATAGCCGACTCAACAACTGATGAAGACAGAATTCTGCTGATTGCAAGAAAGAACTATCGAAAGGTGTCGTTTGAGGTAAAGTACAAAGGCAAACAGATTGAACTTTCTAAGGTAAACGATACAGACATGAACCTTCTGGGTGAGGAGTATGGAGAAGAGGCGGAGGCTGTAATAAGAGACATGATTCTACGTGCTTCTAAGGACTACCTCTCCATAAAGTATTCAAAGGGTGTGAACACCATCAATATCACTGTCCACAAGAACGAGAAGGTGATGATCTACGACACTATCATCGCCATTTGTCTCGCATTCATCTCTGGAATCGTTATACGCAACACACTGCCAACAGATGTTGTAAACACAATCTCAACATGGGGCTATTCGTCCTTGTACACAATCTTTATTCGAAGCATTCAGATGGTTCTCGCACCTATGATTTTCTTCTCGTTAGCATCATGCATAGCAAACCTCACCGACCTCAGCTCTTTGGGAAGAACAGTAGTAAAGGTGTTGTCGTGCTATATGCTTACAACATTCATTGCGATACTCGTCTGCTTTGGAATTGACTATATATTGCAACCGGGAGTAGGAATTGACATCACACTACCACAAGCTTCATCAAAGGAAATAACCGTTGAAGAAACGTCTGTCCTACATACTCTTTTGAACATGGTGCCACATAATTTTGTAGGGGCATTCGCGAACAATGACATCATACAAGTTCTTATTCTCGGCATTGTTGTGGGAATAGCTATCGGAGAAACAGGAAAATACTGTGCAACATTGCGTGAGGCAATAGACAGCATTGATGCCCTTGTGCAGATCGTACTAAAATACATCATGCGATTGATGCCAATAGCAGTTTTTGGCGCTGTTGGCTCTATGACCTGTACACTGGATGTTAACTGTATGCAAACAGTAGGGATATGGGTTCTTGTAGTAGTTCTTGGATTCTTTGTAATGCAGGTGTTGTATATGCTTATGGTTCTCCTTTTTACAGGACTGAATCCGGTTCCTTTCCTGAAAAAATTCATCAACGCACAGATCACAAGTCTCGGCACAGGCTCCAGTTGTGCAACAATGCCTGTCACCATGGAATGCTGCAGGAAATGCGGTATCTCACCACGACTATTCAATTTCTCTATCCCACTCGGTACAACAATCAATATGGACGGATTTGCTGTGCTTTTAACCATCACCGGATTGTTCTTAGCCGAGCTTTACGGCATTCATATGGATGCAACCGTCATGACAACATTTATCTTCACCGTTATGCTGCTTTCCATTGCAGCACCGCCAGTTCCTGGTGTCAGCATGGCATGCATAGTGATTGTTCTTAATGCTATTGGCGTTCCACTTGAGGTCTCCACGCTTATCGTTGGTGCAATTCCTTTCTTCGATATCCTCACAACAGCTAACAATATCGTTGGAGATGGTACCGTAACTCTGATTGTGGCAAAGAGCGAGAACATGTTCGACAAGGAACAATATTACGCAGAATAAAAAAACACACACCCATCATTGTTTGCACACTTGCATTGCAACATCCCTTGCAAGTGTGCAAACGTTTACATTGCAATACTATGAAAAATTCCGTGGTTTGAGATTGGTATATTAATGATTATTAGTAATTTCGCACTCAGAAACTACTAAAACCTATGAAACGAATATTTACTTTTATCGTCAGCGCCCTTTGTGCGCTTACAGTCAGTGCACAGGGATGGCCTGAGAATTACGGTGGTGTAATGCTCCAAGGGTTCTATTGGGACTCGTTCAAAGAGACGAAATGGAAAACGTTAGAGAAGCAAGCACCAGAACTCGGACACTATTTCTCTTTGGTGTGGGTGCCACAGTCAGGATACTGCGGTGGAGGGAACTCCATGGGCTATGACCCATTGTATTACTTCAACCAGCAGTCCTCATTTGGTTCAGAGACAGATCTGCGTGCAATGATTCGTGCGTTCAAAGACAATGGCATAGGCACTATTGCAGATGTTGTGGTGAATCATCGCAAAAACAAGTCTAACTGGGTTGACTTCCCTGCTGAGACTTATGGAGAAGAGACCTATGAGATGCTCTCTACCGATATCTGCAAGAATGATGACGGTGGCGAGACATTAACGTGGGCTAATAAAAACGGTTACAAGCTCTCTGAGAATAACGACACAGGAGAGGGCTGGAGCGGAATGCGCGACCTTGACCATAAGTCAGAGAACGTGCAGAGATGCGTGAAGGCATATCTTAAATACCTTATTGAAGACCTTGGATATTCTGGTTTCAGATACGACATGGTGAAGGGCTTCTCAGCCTCTTTCGTAGGCAACTACAACGCATACGTGAACGTACCCTTTTCTGTTGGAGAGCATTTTGGAAATGCCGATGAGGCAAGGACATGGATTGACGGCACTAAGGTGAACGGTGTTAGACAATCAGCAGCCTTCGACTTCCAGATGCACTATCGCCTTTCAGACGCCATTACAAAGAGCGACTGGACAAAGCTCGGCACCTATCAGCTTGTGAACAGCGGAAGCGAGTACAACCGCTATGCCATCACCTTTGTTGAGAACCACGACACACAGTATCGCAGTAGCAGTGAGCCAGGCAGCTGCCCTATCAACAACTACATAGAGGCAAGCAACGCCTATATCCTCGCACTCCCTGGTACGCCTTGCATCTTCTTAAAGCATTGGCTGAAATACAAGACCGAGATAAAGAAGATGATTGAGGTGAGAAAACTTGTTGGCATAACGAACACAAGCAAGCACACCACTCTGAAGTCAAGCATGAAATATATGGCTACAGAGACCACGGGGGCAGGGGGAAAGAAACTGCTTTCTGTTGTTGGCTCTTCTCCAACGTCATATACTGCTCCTGACCAGTACAAGAAAATCATTGAGGGATATGGATATATATATTATGTATCAGAAGATGTAGACACAAGCGGATGGCAAGCCATTCTCGACAGAATTGCTTCAGAAGATGTTCCAGAGCCAGAAGAACCGTTTGAAGACCGTGACGTGACAATATATGTTGACGCCAATCTGCCAGCAGGATGGACAGCCGGATTCGCTAACTTCTGGGTATGGAGCGACACCAACTCCAGCAACCTCTGCACAAATAAGAACTGGCCAGGCGATAAGATTACAGCTGTCAAGGAAGTGGACGGAAAGAACTGGATTTACAGCACTTACCGTGTCACGAAAGCAAACCACCCAATAAATATCGTTCTCTCAACCGGAACGGGAAGTCCGCAGACGGTTGACTTCACTGGCATTGAGAACACCATGTTCCTGGAAGTTCTTGCCGATAAGGTAAATGGGAAAAACATGATAAAAGACGTGACGGCACAGCATCCAACCGGAATCTCCGACATCATCATCAACCAAACAAGCAACAAAAACATTATCTACACCCTCGGAGGACAGAAAGTTGACGAAAACAACCTGCAGCCAGGAATATACATCATCAACGGAAAGAAATTCATAAACGCAGGTGGGAAAAGTCTGTTGCGATAGACAAGAAATCTTCGTAAGCAGTAGAACTATTGTAATTAAGGTGGGTTCTATAAATTCGCTTTGTTGGATTTTTGTTTTTTAGTCGAGGGCAGATTGAAAGTTGAAGAAGGAGTGTAGCGGGCTACACGACTGATGAAACTTACAATATGCACCGAATAAAAACAGAAAGACAATAAAACGTTTCCCCACAAAAAAATAATAACTACGGTGGGAATTTATAGAACCCACCTTAAAATAATGTAAACTATGCGGAAGACAATAATAACAATGCTTCTTGGGCTTGTGACAATAAGCACGAGCGCACAGAACGGAGAGTTTGTGGGAGGAGATATCTCGCTCTTGCCAGACTATGAAAATAGTAAGACGAAATACCTCGATGGAGCAGGGAACGAAATCCCTGACCTCATTCCATGGCTTATAAAAGACTGTGGATGGAACACGTTCCGTGTACGATTATTCGTAAATCCGAAAGAGCCAGACCCTAAGAACGTCTCTGGAGTTGTTCAAGACCTAAACTATGTCACCACTCTCGGAAAGAGGATAAAAGAAGCGGGAGGGCGATTCATGCTCGACTTCCACTACTCTGACACCTGGGCAGACCCTTCTCATCAAGAACTCCCTTCCGCATGGAAAGACTGCACCACGTCTGCACAGAAAGCAGAGAGGGTGTACACGTACACGAAAGAACAGCTACAACACCTCGTGGCAGCAGGAGCAACACCCGATTTCGTGCAGGTGGGAAACGAGATTAGCTACGGAATGGTGGGCATCAGCGTAAAGCCTTATGAGCATAGCGGAGACGATTGGGCAGGACTTCTTGACGTGCTTGCCAAAGGCTGCAAGGCAGTCAGAGAGGTTTGTCCGCAGGCGAAGATCATCATTCATACAGAACGCTCTGGAAAGCCTGACGACACAGAGTTCTATTACAAAAAGCTGCAAGACCTCGACTACGACATCATCGGACTCTCCTACTACCCCTTCTATCACGGAGTACTGCAAAGCCTGCGCACAACGCTCACAAGACTCTATTCCGTATTCCCAGGAAAAGACGTGCACATCGTTGAGACCGCCTACCCTATTCAGTGGTGGCCGGAAGATGCTACGATAGACACGAGGAGCACATGGCCAGTAAAAGAAGGCTCTTGTGACGGACAGTATAAATACACCACAGACCTTATCGGACTGCTGAAAGACTTCAAGAACGTAAAGGGACTGATGTGGTGGTTCCCGGAAGAAGCGGGAAATGGCGACAACGCCGACTGGAACACAATGTCTGGAGTAGTGATCTCCGGATGGTTGAACAGAGGACTCTGGTGGCCTACAGTAAACGGAAATGGCCATTGGCCGTTGAAGGTGGGAGATACCGGCGTACTCTGGACTCTACGTAACTTCCTCTCTCCCGAAGCCTCTGGCATTGAGAACATCACCATAGGCGATGCCAACTCTTCCTTCTCTGGTGAGACAGACGACAGAGGCGACAACCTTATATACAACGCCCAAGGTCAATGCGTAGGCACCAGTTTTGAAAATTTACCTAAAGGACTATATATCACACGTAACAAAAAAATACTACGATAATGAGCATAAAATTTTTTCTACACTATGAAAGCTATGCAGGTGAAGACCTAACGGTTAGCCTGATACAGAGAGACGGTTCTGTGAAGCAGTTTCGCATGCACTCCACAAACAATAGAGAGTGGACAGCGATTTGTGAAGCCGTTCCTACTATCGGGAACGAGATAGAATATTTCTACTCCGTGTACCGTCAGGCAACAGAGATTAGAAGAGAATGGCCACAGGTGAACCATCACCTCGAAGTTCCCGACCAAGATGCCGTTTATGTTTGCTACGACAGATGGAACGATGTTCAAGACGACTCATATCTCTACAGCTCTGCATTTACGGAGGCTTTCAACAGACATGAGGTGAAACCGATTCCGCAACAGACGGGACAGCAACACCAGAAAACCAGAAAGCCGATAACCATAAAGGTGCAGGCACCACAGGTGGAGTCTAACGAAAGCCTATATCTTGTGGGAGAGGGCGGAGAATTGGGAGAATGGCGTAGCGACCGTGCCATGCCGCTCTATGAATTAGCGCCAAACGAATGGTATGCAACCATTGATGCCAGCACATTCCAAGAGAGCTCTATAACCTTCAAGTTCATTATCAAGAAAAACGATGGCAGTCCGGAAATAATCTGGGAAGAGGGAGAGAACCGCACACTCCTTTTCCCTGCCTTCCAACCAAAAGAGAACTATTTCTTTGAGTTGGAAAGGGCATTCTTCAAGAAGAAAAACCAGCGATTTGCTGGAACTGCCGTTCCTGTGTTCTCTCTGCGCACAGAAGGCTCGTTTGGTGTTGGTGACTTCGGCGATTTGAAGAGAATGGTTGACTGGGTGAAGAAGACGGGTCAGCGCATTCTGCAAATTCTCCCTATCAACGACACCACGATGACGCGAACATGGCAGGACTCCTACCCTTACAATGCTGTTTCTATCTTCGCACTCCATCCAATGTATTGCGACCTCCGTCAGCTTCCAAGTCTGAAAGACCCTAACCAGGTGGCGCGCTTTAAGACAATGCAGGAGACGCTAAACGCCCTTCCACAAATCGACTACGAGGCTGTGAACTGTGGAAAGCGGGAATATCTACGCTGCCTCTTCGACCAAGATGGGAAGAAGATTCTCAGCACAGAAGAGTTTAAGAAATGGTTTGACGAGGAGCAGCATTGGCTCGTGCCTTACGCAAAGTACACATATTTGTGTGAGCAAAACGGAACGGCAGACCATACCAAATGGAAGAAAAACCAAGTCTGGGACGAGAACGAAAGGGAGGCACTGACAAATCCAAGAACAAAGGCATTCAAGACGGTCTCTCTGCATTACATGATACAGTATTTCCTCGCAAAGCAGATGAAAGAGGTGCACCAATATGCACGTCAGGCGGGAGTGGTGCTGAAAGGAGATATTCCAATCGGTGTGAACCGCTACGGATGTGACGTCTGGGTGGAACCAAGATACTTCAATCTCAACGGACAAGCAGGAGCACCACCAGATAGCTTCTCTGTGAACGGACAGAACTGGGGATTCCCAACATACAATTGGACGGAGATGCTAAAAGACGATTGTGCATGGTGGGTGCGCAGATTCTCTAATATGGCGAAATATTTCGATGCCTACCGCATTGACCATGTGCTGGGATTCTTCCGCATCTGGGAAATTCCACAACATGCAGTCCATGGTCTCCTCGGACAGTTCCAGCCATCACTCGGAATGACAATAAACGAAATAGAGCAGTATGGCTTGAAATGGAACGAGGAACTCATGACAAAGCCATTCATAACCGACTGGGTGCTGGAACGTTGGCTGGGAGATAGAGCAAAGAAGGTGAAGGAAGAATTCCTTGTGAACACTCACGACGACTGCTACGAATTGAAGCCAGAGTTTAACACACAGAGAAAGGTGGAGGCGTATTTCAAAAAGAAATATGAGGGTAGCAAGACAAATATGTCTGAGTATGACATCACTCTCCGAGACACTCTCTATGCACTCATCAGCAATGTGCTCTTCGTGCGCGACCATAACGACCCCAATAAGTTCCACCCACGCATCTCATCACAGTTCGACCCTTGCTACGAAACACTCTGGGATTCCGACAAAGAAAAATACAACGCTCTCTACAACGACTATTTCTACCGCCGCAACAACCATTTCTGGTATCACGAGGCAATGAAGAAACTGCCTGCTATCGTGAACGCAACAAGAATGCTCGTATGTGCGGAAGACCTCGGTATGGTGCCAGACTGTGTGCCTTGGGTGATGAACGAACTGAAGATTCTCTCTCTCGAGATTCAGAATATGCCAAAGGAGTCAAACCTCAGATTCGGAAACCTCAGCCACAATCCTTACCGCTCGGTATGCACCATCTCAAGTCACGATACAGAGACGATGAGAATGTGGTGGGATATGGACTACAGACAGACGCAGGACTATTACAGAACAGTACTCTTCCGTGGCGACTCTGCTCCACACCCAATGCCGGGATGGCTCGCAAGAGAAATTATCTGTCGTCACCTTGCTTCTCCAAGCATGCTCTGTATTCTCACCATTCAAGACTGGCTCGCCATGAACGAGACACTACGTCTGCCTGATGCTGATGCAGAGCGAATAAACATTCCTTCAAATCCTCGCCACTACTGGCGGTATCGTATGCATCTGAACATCGACGACCTCATGGAGTGCGAAGAGTTCACATACACTATCCAGGGACTTTTGCAGGAAACGGGCAGATAAACGTCTCTGACTCTTCTGCAAGCGTTAGCTTTTATGTTCAAAAAGGCATAAATTCTTTTCCTTAAAGAAAAAACATATCCATGAAGTTTCCCACAGTCGTGGCATTCCTATAGCGACTGTGGGTACTTCAGTTAAACACGTTATTTTTAATGACAAAATTTCTTTATAAACAATTACTTGTGGCAGCCGCTCTTGCCACAACAACAAATATTATGGCACAGGAGATGACATGGAGTCCCACTTCAACTCGATTCTCGCTATGGACTCCGTCTGCTGACTCTGTAAAAGTGAATATCTATTCTGAAGGGTTGGGTGGAAGCCCGTTGAGAACCATTTCTTTAAAAAAGGAGACCACTGGAAACCATTGGGTGGGACTCGCAGCAGGAAATCAGAAGGGGCGTTTCTATACCTTCCAAGTGAACTACAAAGGGAAATGGCTTGAGGAGAATCCAGGCATCTCGGCACGTGCCGTTGGTGTGAACGGTCAGAGGGGAGCCATCATCGACTTCACAGAGACAAACCCAAAGGGTTGGGAGAACGACCGTGCTCCGCTCTTCACTGGTCAGAAAGATGCCGTTATCTACGAGATGCACCATCGTGACTTCTCGATAGACTCGGAGTCTGGCATAAAGAATCGTGGAAAATTCCTTGCTCTGACAGAGGTGGGAACAAAGAACGCTGCCGGACTCTCTACGGGCATTGACCATCTGAAGGAACTGGGCGTCACTCACGTTCATCTCCTGCCTTCCTACGACTACGGTAGCATAAACGAAATTAATGGAGAGGCTTACGGGGGTGGAAACCGTGTGCCGTCTACTTACAACTGGGGCTACGACCCTGTGAACTACAATGCTCCCGAGGGCTCATATAGTACCGACGCTTTTACTCCAGAAACAAGAATTCGTGAGTTCAAGGAGATGGTGATGGCACTCCACAAGGCTGGCATAAGGGTTGTCATGGACGTTGTCTACAACCATGTCTTCGACCTCGGAAAGAGCAGTTTTGAGCGTACCGCCCCTGGATATTTCTTCCGCCACAATGCTGACGGCAGTCCTGCCAACGCATCGGGGTGCGGAAACGAGACGGCTTCTGAGACAGAGAAGTTCAGGGAGTATATGGTGGAGAGCATAGAGTATTGGATGAAGGAATACCACATTGATGGCTTCCGCTTTGACCTTATGGGCATTCACGACATAGAGACCATGAACCTCGTAAGACAGAAGGCGCAGTCAATAGACCCAAATGTAGTGCTGTATGGAGAGGGATGGGCAGCTGCTTCTCCTGTGCTTCCTGCAGAACAGCTCGCCACGAAGGTGAACACTCCTCAGCTCGGTGGAATAGCTGCTTTCTGTGACGAAATTCGTGACGGTCTCCGTGGCTCATGGAGCAACAACGATGAGGGGGCATTCCTCATTGGAAATGCAGGAAACGAGGAGAGCGTGAAATTCGGTATCGTGGGTGCGATAGAGCATCATGGCGTTGACTATAGCAAGGTGAACTACAGCAAGGCTCCTTGGGCTACACAGCCTTCACAGATGATTAGCTATGTCTCTTGCCATGACGATATGTGTCTCGCCGACCGTGTGAAAACCACTCTTCGCAACAAATCTCAGAAGACAAAGAACAAGAAGCTCTTCACTCCAGAGGCACTCGTAAGACTACAGAAACTGGCAGAAACAGCTGTGCTAACCTCACAGGGCGTGCCGTTTATATGGTGTGGCGATGAGGTTATGCGCGACAAAAAAGGTGTTCACAACTCTTTCTCTTCTCCAGATAGCATAAACACCATCTCATGGGCTTTGAAGACAGAACACAAAGATGTCTTTGACTATGTCGCTACGCTCGTGAAAATTCGTAAGGCACATCCTGCTTTCCGCATGGGATATGCAGACCTTGTTCGCAAGAACTTAGAATTCCTCCCTGTGAAGCAGTCGAATGTGGTGGCATGGACGCTCAACGGGAAGGCGGTCAATGACACTTGGGGAACGATTGTCGTTATACTGAACTCAAACACAAAGGCTGTGAAGCAAACAGTTCCGCAGGGGGAATATACCGTTGTCTGTGCTGACGGAAAGGCAGACATAAACGGTCTCTCTGTTGTCAAGGGAAAGACGGTCACTGTCGCTCCTCAGTCTGCCGTGATAATGTATTGCGAAGAAAAATAATACATCATTCAATTTTTTTTTATGAAAAAACTTCTTTCTTCAGCATTATTGCTGACAATGTCGTTGTTTATGACAGCCGCACCAAAGATAAATATCACAAACGTTGAGCCAAAGAACTGGTTCGTGGGAATGAAAGATACAAAACTGCAGATTCTTCTCACCGGACAGGGAATCAGAGAGGCTGAGGTAACCACACAATACCCTGGAGTGACAATAGACTCGCTCGTGAAACTCGATTCGCAAAACTATCTCTTTCTATACCTTGACCTGAAAGGGGCGCAACCAGGAGAGATGCCTCTGAAAATAACTCTCGGAAAGAAGAGTCAGACAGTAAACTATGTTCTCAAAGCGAGAGAGAAAAAGGGTGAGGAGCGAATGGGGTTCACAAAGGCTGACGTGTTATATATGTTCATGCCCGACCGCTTCGCTCAGGGACATGCCGACAACTCAAAGGTGAAGACACGCTATCCATATAGCATCGACCGCTCACAGCCTTCGCTGAGACATGGTGGAGACCTCGAGGGTGTGCGCCAGCATCTCGACTATTTCGTTGACCTTGGCGTAACGGCTCTTTGGCTGGCTCCAGTACTTGAGAACGACCAGTTAGAGTCTGAGACTCAGTCGTGCTATCATGGCTATGCCACCACCGACTACTACCGTGTGGACCCTCGCTTTGGAACTAATGCCGAATATCGTCGGCTTATTGACGAGGCGCACGAAAAAGGTCTGAAGGTGGTTATGGACATGATTTTCAATCACTGTGGCGATAAGCATCCTTGGATGGCTGACACTCCTTCAAAAGATTGGTTTAACAGTCCGAACTACGGCATTCAGACAAGCTATAAGCTTACTCCTGCCATTGACCCTTACGCCTCTGAGTTCGACCTTGCAGAGACCGTTGACGGCTGGTTCGTAGAATCAATGCCTGACCTTAACCAGCGCAATCCGCATGTGATGAACTATCTCATTCAGAACTCTATCTGGTGGATTGAGGAGTTCAACATCGATGGAATACGCATGGACACATATCCTTATGCTGACGCAAAGGGGATGGCAAGGTGGATGAAGCGCATAAACGATGAATATCCTAACTATAATGTTGTGGGTGAGTCGTGGGTGACAGAGCCGGGATTCACTGCTGCTCTGCAGAAAGATTGTCCGCTAAACAAAGAGAATACTTATCTCAACACGGTCATGGACTTCACCTTCTTCGATCGTCTCTCGCTGGCAAAGAACGAGGAGACAGACGATTGGTGGAATGGCATGAACCGCATTTACAACGCATTCGTATACGATAAGCTTTACGCAAATCCTTCAAACGTGCTCGCATTCCTCGACAACCATGATACTGACCGTTTCCTTGGCGAGACAACAGATACGCTCATGCTTCGTCAGGGACTTGCTCTGCTCTTGACCATCAACCGCATTCCGCAAATCTACTACGGTACGGAGATTCTCATGAACGGAACAAAGAAAATCACCGACGGTCATGTGCGCCGTGACTTCCCTGGCGGATTCCCTGGCGACGAAAGGAATGCATTCACTCCAGAGGGTCGCACAATGGCTGAGAACGCAATGTACAATTGGGTGAAGAAAGTGCTGCATTGGCGTCAGGGAAACGATGTCATCATCAAGGGGCGCCAGAAGCAGTTCATCCCTTGGAAGGGGGTCTATGTCATGCATCATGAATACAACGGTCGTCATGCGCTCGTAATCATCAATGGCACATCGGCTGCTGCCCAGCTTGAGACACCTCGATACAAGGAATGCTTCTCAGCTCCCGTCACCGTGGCAACTGAAATAACCTCTGGAAAGAAGTATTCCCTCGACATCAACACCACCCTCCAGCTACGTCCTCGTCAAACGCTCATTCTTGAGTATTAAAAATCGTCGGACGCTTGTGCTTAGTAGCGGTTCTGGCTGGAAGCCAGCACTTTGAGTAACCGTGGGGAAATGCGCCAGCATTTGCCTACGGGTTATGGTCACACTACCTACTGCTGGCTGGAAGCCAGTACCAAAACACTCACCACTCAACGCTCACCACTCAACGCTTAGCGATAGCGATAAGCCTTTAGCCATTGCTATCGCTATCGTTTAGTTAGGGTTCCAGATCGCCACTGTCTGACCGTTAAGGCTCTTGAAAGTGAACTGTCCTGCTGAGCCCTTCAT
>CALZTP010000063.1 GCA_945829115.1 uncultured bacterium
ATAACGATTATCTTTCAATCTGTAAGTATATTTAAATAGTTATATATTATAATATATATATTATAATATATAACTAACTATATATTATTGCCTATTGCCAGAATTTTCTGTATTATTCTTAATCCTTATTTCCTTATTTCCTTATTTTCATCAATATTTACGGCTCTCCAAGATACTCGAAGATGAGGTTCACCTGTTCTGGGGTGAGGTTACGTGATGCGTTTGTGTAGCCTCGCTGAAAGAGCTGCGTCTTCAGCGCAACGCATTTGTCTATCCATTTGTTCAGTGTGCGCATTGCACTGCTGTAGCTGAGGTTAGGGCTATACGCCATCGCCAGATCTTTTTTTGTTGTGTACTTCATAAATGTGGTTTATTGTGTGTGTGTTGTTATTAACGACAACGGGGTCAATTTTTTTGTTGACCTTCGGTTGTCTTGGTTGTCTTAGTTGTCGTGTTAATTGTGTGTACAAAGTTAGCAAAAAAAATCGAGATATGCAAGTGATTTGAGCTAATAATTGCATGTAAAAAATTCACGAAAATTCGCATTCACCGAAGACAAAAAAATTCTCGTTTTTCGCAAACTAACATAAATTAATGTTAACGTCTTTTAATTTTCCGTTGCTAACTCGCAATAACTCGCATTTCTTGTATTCGCCAAAAATAATTGGAGTACCTTTGCATTTGAAAATCAGAGACGGGCACCGTTTCCCTCTGAAGAGCTCCAGACAAAAACGACTCGCCCTATTTTCTGCATGCGAGTCCTTACGGACAAGTTTGTACTCGGAAATCAGAAGAATCAGATAGCTATCCGCAGAGAACTCTATTCAACGCTTGTTAGCCGCTTGTTAGCCGCTTGTTAGCCGCTTGTTAGTCTAACTCTGTGTTGATTCAACAAAATTTCAAGCAGTGTTCAATCAGTGTTCAATCAGTAATCTATCATTAACCATTCAAAACAGGAGTAGGAACTACCTGCAGGGGTGTTAGCAGCTGGGGCAGGGGTGCAGCAGCAGGGGTGTTTTTTCTTTCGACCAGGTCGAAAGATACCAGGCAGGACAGGGGTGCAGCAGCAGGGCTGGGGTGCAGCAGCAGGGCTGGGGGGCAGCAGCAGGGGTGTTTTTTTTAAGATAACAAAAAATCGTTGTGCAAACTTAACAAAAAAACTGTCACACAAAATATTTCACTTTTTTATAGGTCACTCTTCATCACCTACATAGAAAGGAAATGCACGAATAACGAGAAAGAATATGTGATTCTTTGTTCTTGTAAAGAATAATTACCTCTTTTCTTTGCCGTGTTGTTTTTTTTTCGTATTTTTGCATCGGGAAAAGTCTTTCCTCGTAATACGGTAAATGATTATGGACATAGAAAAAAGACAAAACTTCCTTCTACCTTTTGCAAATAGGAAGAATTAGAGAAAAAAACGAAGATGGAAAATATTCAAGAAGCAGTGAAACAGATGTTTAGAAGGGTGGGCGGATGGCGGGTGTCGCTGTTTGTTATGCTCATGGCGTTTATGGTGACGGTTGTTCGCGGATTGGTGACTTGGAATACGGTGTCTTGTTTAGTGGCCTTCGAGGCGACATACGGTTTCCTCGCTTTCGTACTTGGTGTGGTGTGCCTTCGGAATTGGCGTCGTACTGGCTTCCTGCTTAGTCACGTTGGACTACTCGTAGTGATAGTATATGGCGCAATTGGTAGTAGGGAGATTAAGCGTATGAAGATGACGGTGGGTACAGAGGAGGTGCAGTCGTGGGCAAGCGATTACGACCACCCAGAACGTTACTCCCAGCCAGGATTTTCTATACTCCTGAACGGGTTCTCTATATCAACGCACTCCTCAGATATTTCTGTATTCTCACAAGATGGGAAGGAAATTCTGCGCACGGTGGTGACGGTGAATAGTCCGGTAGAGGTAGACGGATGGAAGATATGCCAGATGGGGTATGAGGAGAAGGTGTATGAGAAGGAGTATGGAGAGGAGGATAGCAGTGAGGGAGGGGTGTTCTCGAAGAACTATTTCAGCAAGTTACAGCTCGTTCGCGATCCCTGGCAGCCGTGTGCATTGCTTGGAATAACGATGCTCTTCTTTGGTGGGCTATGGCTACTTGTAACGACTCTTCTTAGAGCAAGGAAGGATTTGCATGGCTCTTCCTTATATGTGTTTTCTTCTCTGGCGATAACGTTGTTCATTGCTGTCTGCATGTTCTATCCTCCGCTATGGAGGAAGCAACTGATGCCAGTGTTGCGCTCGCCATGGTTTGCCCCACATATTGCACTGTATATCTACTGCTACGCAGTGCTGACAACGGCAACGATTATGGCTGTTGGGCAGTTCTTTTTTAGGGATATGAAGAGAAGGGAGGTGTGGCAGAAAATGGTAGACCTTTTTGTGGGAATAGGAATAGCTGTGATGACGCTGGGTATGCTCATAGGTGCTATCTGGGCAAAGGATGCTTGGGGACTGTACTGGTCGTGGGATGCGAAAGAGACTTGGGCAGCGGCAACATGGCTGCTATATCTCTTCTTCCTACACGCCCGAAAAGGGAAGAGAATTGCTTACCCTTGGGCAGCAGGACTATTGACGCTCGCACTCTGTTGCCTGCAGATGTGCTGGTGGGGTGTGAACTACCTTCCCTCAGCTCAGGAGTCACTGCATGTGTATGATGTTTAGCAGCAGGACAGGGGTGTTTTTTCTTTCGACCAGGTCGAAAGATACCAGGCAGGGCAGGGGCAGGGGTGTTAGCAGCAGGGGCAGGGGTGTTAGCAGGAATTGTGGTGCTATTCTTTGAGAGCTTGATAGAGGTTGTCGATGGCGGTTTGTGCATCACCTCCCGCGGCGTCTAAGAGTTGCACGAACTTGCTGCCAATGATGGCACCATTTGCGTTTGCTTGTGAGGAGAGGAGGGTTTGCTTGTTGCTGATGCCGAAGCCAATCATGGTAGGGTGGACGAGGTTCATGGCGTGCACCTTGTTGAAATATGCCTGCTTGGCAGCGTTGAACTCCTTCTGTGCACCAGTGATGGCAGCACTGGAGACCATGTAAATGAAGCCGTCGGTATTCTCGTCAATAAAGCGGATGCGCTCTTCTGAAGTCTCTGGAGTAATGAGCATGATGATGCGCAAGTCGTATTTGTCTGCCACAGGCTTGAACTCCTCCATATAGTCTTTGAAAGGAAGGTCGGGGAGAATCATTCCGTCTATTCCTACCTCCACGCATTTCTTACAGAACTCCTCAAATCCGAATTTCACGATAGGGTTTATATATCCCATGAGAATGAGAGGGATGTCAACCTCTTTCCTAATGTCCTTCAGCTGATTGAAGAGAAGTCGGAGCGACATGCCGTTGCGGAGAGCCTTTGTGGCTGCATCTTGAATGACAGGACCGTCTGCCATGGGGTCGGAAAAAGGGATGCCAATCTCGATCATGTTTATGCCGTTCTTGGCGAGTGTGCGTATCACGTCTGCAGTGCCGTTTAGAGTTGGTGCTCCGGCACAGAAATATATGCTTATTAGGTTCTGCGGGTTGTCTGCGAACAGTTTGTTTATGCGGTTCATAGTTTCAAATTTTTTAAATGTTTATTTTTCTGAAAGGTCAGAGAATTGGTTAAGGAACAACTGGAGCTGCTCAGTGTCTTTTACACCAGGCGAGAGCTCAAAGCGAGAGTTGAGGTCAATGCCCCACCACTTTTGATGATGGAAAGCAAGAAGGTTCTCAAGACTCTCCATACCTATCCCGCCTGAGAGGAGGAACGGGGTGGCGCCATGGTATGCCGACAGAGCGTTCCAATTGAACGAGCGTCCTGAGCCACCAAAGTTATGGGAGGGAGTTTCGAAGAGCAGAAGGTCTGCTATGCCATCCCATTCAGCTGCTTTACGTGCGTCGTTGTCAGAATGCACTGCCACCATACGTATTATACCCACGTCTTGAAGACCTTGGGCGACGAGAGATTGGCGAAGGTCGAGGAGGAATTCTTTGCTCTCATTGCCATGGAGTTGGATGTAGTCTAAAGAGAATTCAGACACCTTGCGTAGAATCTCCTCTTTTGTGGCATTTACGAATACTCCTACTCGTTTGCAATGCTCTGGTAGATAGTTAGGAATGCAGGTTACATATCTCTTCGACTTCTCCCAGAAGATAAAGCCCATAAGGTCAATGCCGAGTGCTTCTACACTACGGATATTCGTGGCTTCCCTCATTCCGCATACTTTTACAACCATAATGCTTTTCAGTTAAGTGACATTCAAGTGAATGACGTTCAGTTAATGTGACGATTAGTTAAAGTGACGCCCTATTAATTGATTCCTAATACTGTGACTTTAATTGAGTGACTTCAATTGAGTGATAAACTCAGCAAGAACCTTGCCTGGTTCTGCATCTTGCATGAAGTACTCGCCGATGAGGAATCCGCGGAATCCCACGTCACGAAGCTTTTTCACTATCTCAGGACTGCTTATTCCAGACTCGCTGACAAGCAGTGGTTTTTCCTCTTCGCTGAGGTCTTTTACTGCCTCCTGAATTTTCTCAGCAATGTCGAAGCTATGCTGTACATCAGTATGGAAAGTGCCCAAAGAACGGTTGTTTACACCAAGCATGTCTGGAATGCCTGCAGAGAGGTAAGTGAGTTCCTTTTCATCGTGTATTTCAAGGAGTACTTCCAGTCCTATGCAGTGTGCCGTCTGCAGAAGGTCTGCATATTCTTCTGGAGTGATGGCGGCGGCAATGAGCAGGATGGCATCTGCTCCCAACACCTTTGCCTCATATACCTGATAACGGTCGATGATGAACTCCTTGCGTAGAATAGGCAGCAGAGGAACAAGTCCTCTAACCCTTGGTATGAATACGTCCTCGCCACCGAAGTACTCCGTATTGGTGAGTATGCTTGTTGCACTTGCACCCCCATTAGCATATTGCTGCACCACATCTTCGACGCGAATGTCTGGATGTATCCAGCCTTTGCTCGGACTTTTCATCTTGAACTCAGCGATTATTCCGCTATCACTTTCTGCGAGTGCCTGTTTCATGCTATTCCTTTTCTTCTTCACCGTAACCAGTTCCACTCGCTTGCTGGCGATTATTTCTTGCAAGATATCTTTCATAAGTCTTTTTCCCCATTCGTTTTTTTTATTCACTAGAAGTCGATTTATGAGTTCAAGGCTACAAACTTCTTGAAAGTCTCCAAGGCACGTCCAGACTCCAATGCCTCTCGAGCCATGAGAACACTATCTTCTATGCTCTTGTTGCGGTCCATGACAGAAATGCCGCAGGCAGCATTGGCAATGACAACATTCATCTGACCAGAGGTGGCAGTGCCAGAGAGCACGGCATCGAAGATTTTCCATGCCTCCTCAGGAGTACTACCACCGTAGATTTCCTGCTTGTCGAGATAGTCGAGCCCAAGGTCTTTCGGTGTGAACACCTTCTCAAAGAAGTTCGTGATGAGCTTAAATCCAGAGGTTAGTGAAATCTCGTCGTATCCATCGTATGAGGTTACTACACCGTAGTTGTCTCCGATTTTTTGATGTGCGTTGACATAGAGACGCTGCTGGTCGTGAGTAGCTGTTCCATGTAGTGAATTCTTTGGTTGGCAAGGGTTCACCAATGGACCGAGGAGATTAAAGCATGTTGGTATTCCCATCGCCTTTCTGGTAGGTCCCACGAACTTCATTCCATATGCGAATAGTGGAGCGTGGAGGTAGCACATATTTGTCTCTTCGAGGCTTTTCCGCAGAAGATTTTCATCAGCAGTGAACTTCACCCCGTGAGCCTGCAGCACGTTTGATGCACCACTCACAGAGGTGGCACTGCAGTTTCCGTGCTTTGTAACCATATATCCGCAAGCAGCAATCACGAAGGCTGAGCAGGTGGAGATATTGAACGTATTCTTTCCGTCTCCTCCAGTACCAACGATATCGAGCGTGTTGTAGTCATCGAGGTTTACACGCTTTCCCGTTTCCAAGAGTCCGTCTCGAAAGCCGAGGAGTTCTTCGACCGTCACGCTTCTTGTCTGCATGCCCATGAGGAGGGATGCTATCTGGCAGTTATTGTATTTCTCTTCTGTAATGCCAACGAGTATATCGTGTGTCTCTTGACGTGTGAGAGTCTCACCGTCAGTGAGTTTTAGCAAGTATTCTTTCATAGTGTTGTTTTTGAGTTTTGGGTTGTAAGTTTTTTCTTTTTAGAGATTTATCCAGTTGTTTATCATTCTCTTTCCTTCAGGAGTGAGGACACTTTCTGGATGAAACTGAATGCCACGGATGTTGTAGTCGCGGTGGCGGAGTGCCATTACCTGCCCCTCATCAGATATGCATGTAACCTCTAAACAAGAAGGAATGGAATTAGCATCAACCACCCAAGAATGGTATCGCCCCACCATTATGTCTTTCTCCATGCCGTTGAAGATAGGGTCTGATGAAACGATGTGCGCTGGAGTCTGCACACCGTGGAAGACATCGCTAAGGTTCACTAACTTCCCACCAAAGAATTCGCCTATTGCCTGCTCTCCGAGGCAGATTCCGAGTATAGGCTTCATCCCTACATATTCCCTAATGACATCGATTAGTTTTCCAGCTTCCTCAGGAATTCCCGGCCCTGGTGAGAGCATTATTTTCTCGAATCGTTCCAATTCTGGGAGTTCAAACTGGTCGTTTCTGAATACTTCGATTTCGGCTCCCAATTCTTTGACAAGATGCACGAGGTTGTACGTGAAGCTGTCGTAGTTGTCTATCATTGCTATGCTCATAGTTTCTCTGCTGTTTGAATAGCTCGGCGGAGTGCCCCAAGCTTGTTGTTTACCTCTTGAAGTTCATATTCCTCATCGCTCTTTGCCACTATGCCACCACCAGCCTGGAACCACAACTCGTTGTTTCGGCTAACAAACGTTCGGATGGTGATGGCCTGATTTAGGCTACCATCAAAAGAGATGCTACCTACGCAGCCGCCATAAGCACCACGATTGTGTGGCTCGTATTCTGAGATGAGCTGCATTGCCCTGACTTTTGGAGCTCCGCTGAGTGTTCCTGCAGGAAAGGTATCTATAAATGCCTTCACAGGATCGGCATCTTTTTCTAGCACTCCACTTACTCTACTTACGAGATGTATCACGTGACTGTAGTATTGCAGTTCCTTGTAGAAATCTACTGTTACGCTATTGCAGTTTCTACTGAGGTCGTTGCGAGCAAGGTCAACAAGCATGACGTGTTCAGCGTTCTCCTTCGGGTCGTTTCTGAGATATTCTGCATTTTTCTTGTCCTGCTCAATGTCACCTGTTCTCTTTGTAGTGCCAGCGATAGGGTCTATGAATGCCTTGAAGGAGTTGCCTTCTTTTTCTATTCGGCAGTGAGTTTCTGGAGAGCTTCCGAAGATTTTGAATCCACCAAAGTCCATATAAAAGAGGTAAGGAGAAGGGTTTATGCTTCTGAGTGTTCGGTAGAGCTTGAAGTCATCGCCCTCATAGCGTTGTATGAAGCGTCTGGAGAGCACAATCTGGAAGACATCTCCACGTTTGCAGTGAGCGATTCCCTTGCGGATGTTAGCCTTATGTTCCTCATCTGTCAACGTAGATGTAACCTCTCCCATAGGGTGGAACTCATATAGCGGAACGTTCAGGCGGTTTAGACGATGCTCTAGATCATCGAGTGTAGGCTGCTCATCTTCTTTCACAAGCTCATGTAGGAAGAGCAGGTTATTAAAATGGTCGAACTCCACGATATATCGGAAGAGGATGTAAAGCATATCTGGGGCATCGTTCTTCTCTTGTGTCTCGTCTTTCACTGCAATATTCTCGAAATAACGAACGGCATTGAAAGAGGTGAAGCCCCAGAGTGCACAGTTCTTCAGCTGACGCTCATCTCCCACAAAAGAGAACTGGTTCATGAACTCTCGGATAAGCTTATCGCTCTTGTAGGAGTTGGAAATCTCATGGGAGTAAGAAGTGCGGTCAGGATAGGAACAGTGCCCCATGCCATGCCCGATGGCAACCTCCGCCAGTGGTGTCACTCCGATGAAAGAGTGTGCATTCTTTCCCGCATGGTAGTCGCTGGACTCCATGAGAATGCTTTTCTCTGAAGTGTCTCTCAGTTTGAGATATGCGCTTACGGGAGTCATCATATCTCCTAACATCTGTTTGGTATGTATTTTGTAACGGTATTTCATAAGTAGGTGATAAGAATTGTTTTTATTCCTTGATTCGGAATTTCTGTCTTTTATTGAAGAAAGAGATGTTTAATTCAATATTCGGTCTTTATGTTTCAGATATGTTTCCAAATCCTTGTCGCCACGACCAGAAACGGTGAGCACCACCACATCGTCTTTCTTCAATAACGGTTGCAGTTTAGGGAGCATGGCAAGAGCATGACTTGACTCCAAGGCTGGAATGATGCCCTCAAGGCGAGTAAGTTCGTAGGCGGCACGGAGCGCTTCATCGTCGTTTATTGGTATCACTTTCGCACGCCCCTGTTCATAGAGGTTACAGTGAATAGGTCCAGTGCCTGGGTAGTCAAGACCAGCAGAGATGGAATAAGGCTCAACAATTTGTCCGTCTTCTGTCTGCATAACCTTTATCCTACTTCCGTGGAGAATGCCTACTGTACCGATCGTGAGGGAGGCGGCAGTTTCTGCAGTCTCGTAACCCATTCCGCCTGCCTCTCCAAGAACGAGACGTACACGCTCATCGTCAATATAATGGTATATTGTTCCGGCAGCGTTTGAACCGCCTCCAATGCAAGCCATGAGATAGTCAGGATAGTCTCTGCCGATTTTATCATGTAACTGCCATTTAATCTCTTCGCTGATAATTGACTGCAGGCGAGCCACCATGTCTGGATAAGGGTGGGGGCCCACTGTGCTACCGATGATATAGAATGTGTCGGCGGGATGACAACACCAATCGCGGATTGCCTCGTTAGTGGCATCTTTCAGAGTCTTGTTGCCGCTCTGAACGGGAAAGACCTCCGCACCAAGCATCTTCATTCTCTCCACGTTTGGTCTCTGACGCTCAACATCAAGGGCACCCATGTATACTCTGCAAGGCATGTCCATGAGCGCGCATACGGTTGCAGTTGCTACACCATGCTGTCCAGCACCTGTTTCTGCAACGATCCTTTTCTTTCCCATCTTCTTTGCGACGAGAATCTGTCCGATGGCATTGTTGATTTTATGAGCTCCGGTATGGTTTAGATCTTCTCGCTTGAGATATAGCTGGCATCCATATCGTTCGCTCATGCGCTTTGCAAAATATAGTGGGGAAGGGCGTCCGACATAGTCTCTGAGCAGTTCGCGATATTCTTTTTGGAATTCCTCACTTTCAATAATTGGTAGATAAGCCTTTTTTAGGTCTTCTACTGTTTTATAGAGAATCTCAGGAACATATGCTCCTCCAAATTGGCCGTAGTAGCCGTTTTCATCAACGTTGTAACTCATATTGCTTATGATTTTGTATTTCTGTTTGTATTGTTTTTTCTTTATGAAATATGATTTTTTCTAAGAAGTTTGTGTTGTCATTTTTCTAAAAAAGTATGTGTTGTATATTTTAAGAAAAAAGGACCTGCAAGACAGTTGTGTCTTGCAAGCCCTTTGATATGCTAATGTGTACTCTGCACGTAAGGGTGCGTCCCACAACTGTTATGTCATGAGATTGCGCCACCACCACTTATTTGCATTGTACTTTTTCATTGTCATCATCTTTTGAGTTTGTTATGGTTCATAATTTTTACGATGCAAAGTTACACAAAAAACTTTATTCTACAAATAAAATGTAAGAAAAAACGTAATTTTACCTTAAAATTATTATAATTTTCTCTCAAATAACATTATTATATAAGATTTTTTGTATTATGAAGAATAATATGAAGACAAAAAAAGACGGTAGGAAAAAGTCCCACCGTCTTAATTTCTGTGTTTTCAGATCATTTCTTTATCTGAATAGTTCTTTTTGAGGGAAAGGAATTATTTCATCAACTTCTTTGTCTTTCCGTCAGCATATTTAACGATGTAGATTTCCCCAGAGCGGAGAGAGTTGAGGTTGCTGACTGAGCGTCCCATAATGTCGTAAACAGTGAGAGGAGTAGCATCTGTTTCCACGTTCTCGATGCCAGTAGGCTCTTTTACGGTTACTGGTTCTGTGAAGAGTGTGAGGTTCGGGAATTTCTCATTGGTCATTGCGCAGACAAGGTTATCGAGAGCCTTGAGGAAGTATGTCTTGCCATCAACGATAGAGCATTCTTTGTCTTCACCCTCGTAGTATAGTTCCTCGCCTTCAAGTTCACCGGTTTCTTCATTTATCCAAGGGTCGTTGATAAACCAGCGATAGGTTGTAGGTGTATCTTCTACGTAAGCCTCAGTAGCGAGGTCAACGATACCATCGTTCACCTCCACCTTCACTGGAGCTTGGTTTGCATAGAGGTACAGTGCATACTTGGAGTTAGGAACCGGCAGTGTGCTGAACTTGAATCTGTTTCTGTCGAGAAAGAGAGCCACGAGATTCTTAAGTGGTGAGAGGTCTATGGACTCGAACTGGTTGTCTGTGAGGAAGAGCTGAGAAACACCATTTGCCTTTGAGAGGTCGAGTGTTGAAAGCTGATTTCCGCAGAGATCGAGGTTATAGAGGTTTGGATTGTCGAGAGTGATTGATGTCATCTCGTTGTTTCCCATTGTGAGCGAGAAGATATTCTTGTAAGGTGATGCGTCGAACTCCTTGAACTTATTATTGTTAAGGGAGATCATGCGCAACTGAGAAGCATATTTGCTGAGATCGATATTCTCAAACTCGTTGCCTTCAAGAATAAGCTCAGAGAGGTTGGTAGATTCTGGAAGCTTTATCTCAGATATTCCGCCGCGTGTAATGTTCACGAGCACGAGATTCTTCATATTTGTAAGGTCAACGTTCTTCATCTTTACATCGCGAATGCTGAACACGTAGAGCGGAGCGTTTTCATCGTAAGAATATACCTTACACTCACTGTTTGCGTGAGTCTTTACGGCTGTCTGCACAATATCGTTTGTAACGTTGTAAGTATGTACACCAGAGCCGTTTCCTCTCCAATCGATGCAGATAGTAGTGTTTTCGTGTGCACGGAGGATAAGTGTTCCTGTGCCGTTTTCTGTTGTTGTGAACGTACCGATTACATTTGTAGGCATTTCAGCAATCTCCACCTTTGTGGTATTTACGATAAGTTCCGGGAATGCTTCGTTAGTCATCTCGCAGAAGCCTGTCTTTCCAACTGCAGGATCAAGGAATGTTGTCATGCCATCTGTTATTCTGTAGTCGGTGCCCTCAGCGAGAGTCTCTCCTGATGTTGTCTTCCAGGTGTACACTGTCTTTCCGTTGAGGTTATGCTCCTCAAGATCAATGCCAGGTGCCTTGGTTGCTATCACAACCTCTTTCTGTGGAGTGTAAGTGTAGTTTACGCCCTCTACGACAGGTAGGGTTGGGAATGAGAGGTTGTTATTGCTGCAGTCGAAGTTCTTTAGAGAGATCTCTTCAGGCATAGTGATGATACTGATGTTATTGTTTGAGATGTTACAATCAGTCATGAGTGAACAATAGCTGAGGTTTACTGTTTCGAGTGCGTTGTTGCTGAGGTCGAGAGTAACCATATTGTCGGCATCTTTCAGTAGGAGTTCGGTAAGCTTGTTGTTACTGAGGTTAAGATGGTTTATGGTGCCCATATCGTTCAGACTCACGGTGGTCATTTCGTTGTTGCTGAGGTTGATATCAGAGAGGAAGTTCTTCTGATAGCGATCGTTGATGCCACGAATGTTTAATTCTGTGAAATGGTTTCCTGTTGCCACGAGCTTTCTCAGTGCAAGGTTATAGCCGAGGTCGAGTGAATAGAGATTTGTTCCGATAAGACGGAGGTCGTTAAGGCTACGTGCCTGAGTGATATCTAAGGAGAGAAGTGACAGGTTTTCTATGCTCAGTGCGGTCATCACCTCATCCTGTGGAACGAGAATCATCATTGATCCGCTCGTGCTCTTGAAGTCTACGTTCACTGTCTCAGGAAGACCAGATGAAGTTGCAGTGAACTCCTTCTTTACTCCATAAGCGTCAGCGATATAGAAAGTCTTTGGGTTTTCTGGGGTTGCGCCAGCCATGCCCACCTTCATCTTCAGTTCTGCCCCATTTGAAGAAAGCATTACGCTGAGAGAAGCAGTGATGTCTTCCTTTCCGAAGTCCTCTGCAGTCTTCACCTTGAACTTATTTGTTCGGAGAGGGAAATAGTCCATAGTGAGGTCAGGGAATTTGTCATTCACAAAGGCGATGAAGATACTATCTTTAGGTGCCTGCAGGAAGGACACTTTTCCGTTCTCGTAGGTGTAGAAGTCTTCTGAGAGCAGAGTAGTTTTTCCAGCCTCTTCCTCCGAAACTGTGAATACTGCACATGTTGTTGTTGTGCCTTCGCGGAGGACGCGATGAGAATAGTCAAGCACGTCACCTACTTTCACGGTCTTTGCAATCGGCATATTTCGCTGATAGTAGTCGTACTGGTTCCATTCTTCGTTAGGGAATGGGAGCGTTGCGAAGTCCATGTTGTTGTTTCTCAGAATCACGTCCACGAGGTTCTCGTTCTTGCTAAGGTCAATATTTTCAAGCTGGTTGTCAGAGACATAAAGTTTCTGAAGATAGGCATTCTTGCTGAGGTCAATGCTCTTGAGGTTGTTTCCATTTGCAAAGAGGTATACGAGTTTTTCGTTTTTGGTAACATCGAGAGACGTGAACTTCGCATCGGAATTCATGGTGCTTGACTGGTGGTCGAGGTACAGCTGCTGAAGGTACCCCAGATTGCTGAGGTCAATCTCCTTAATGCCTGAATCACTGATGTTTAGGATAGTGACGATAGGGTTTTTGCTAAGGTCGAGAGACTTTACATTTGTGCCATCGACGGCGAGTCGCTGTAGCTTCGGGCATCCAGAAGGGTCTAGAGTCTTCAATCCCTTGTTTGCGTATGCGTCAAAAGAGACGAGCTCTGGATAGTCGGATAGATTGAACGACTGGTCGAGGTTTGACATGATTCCCATTTCGAGAATCTGCAGGTATGGTTTGTTCCCACCTATTTTCAGCGGTTTCTCATCGAAAGGATTGTCAGTTACGGATATTGCCCTTAGTGAAGAGAATTGTGATAGATCGAGTGAGTGTAAGAGGTTATGGTTGAGGTTTATATAATACAGATTAGGCATGTCAACCATCTTAAGGTCTGTGATATAACAACCATCGAAACGAATCACAGCTATGTTTGATGCATCACCGTAGATTTTTACGATACCCTCTTTTGTTACGTTTAGAGTGATGGCAGTTCCACCTATCCAAGACTGAGTAGAGGTGTCGAGAGTAGCTTGCTTGAATTCATGTTCCTCAATACCGTTGCCGCAGTCTATGAGGAGATAGTCTGTTTCGCTTTTATTTGCTCCGAGGAGGATTGTTGCTGTTCTTCCTTCCTCACCTTCTTCTAGTTCAAGTACACTTGTTTTGAATTCGATGATCAGTGGTGGCAATTCTTCCTCTGCCATGATATTCAACGGCAGTGAGAACAGCATTGTTGCCATCATCAGGAGATGTTTTGATATTCTTTTGATGTTCATAAAGTTTTTTATTTACGATTTTTGTTTTCTTCAGGATTCTGTCTTTTCTATTTATTGAGATAAATTACTTCAAGAGGAAGCACTTTGACATACGACCGTTTACTCGGATAACATAAGTGCCTTTGGCAGTGCCAAAGAGAGAGATTTCGCCCTCATCACCTGATACCTTCTTTGAAGCCACTGGAGTTCCGGCGATGTCAAACACCTCAATGTTTAACTCACTTTCACCACCAACAAAGACCTTTAAGGTACGGTCGCCACTCTGGGTGACAAGAAGCCGATTCTTCTCTGCTGAGACTTCTTTTATGCCTGTATTATCCTTGCGGCGGATAACCTCCTTTAGTCCTGCGTAAGCGTCTATGAGTCCTGCTCCAACCTGTATAGGGTCGTCGTACACCATATTCTCGTTGTATTGAGCAGTGGTCTTGATAATATCCTTAATCTCGTCCATGGTAAGCTCTGGATTAGCCTCCAGCCAAAGGGCTATGACACCAGCCACAAAAGGAGAAGCTTGAGATGTTCCTGCCTGCCACCCCCAAGGGTCGCGACGGTCGTTGAGGGCTACTGCTGTTAGTATTCCCTCATCTGTGCTATTAGCTGCTTCGAGATAATACTTACTCATAGAAGAGATGATGAATGCTCCTGGTGCTAATATGTGTGGAAGGTTTCTTCCGTCGATTGTTGTACCGTAAGAAGAGAACGGAGCAACCTTGTTCGCCGGACACTTGTATCCACCATCTTCCGTCTGCTGTGTGTTGAGGAATCCATCGAGCTCTGCCCAGAGTGGGCAAGAGGTGTATGCTCCCACTGCGAGCACGTTCTTTGTTGTTGCAAAGTCGCTGATAGAGCCGTTTCCAGAGCCTTGGCTCCATCCGCTGATGCCGTAGTTTGCGAGATTCATGGCTCCGTTTCCTTCACAGAAAACGTCTACACGCTGTCCCTCGGCACCATGTACTATTATTCCTATTTCGTAGTTCCCTTCTCGGTTGTTCTCAAGATTGTCAATCACAGCTATCTGTGTAATGGCATACATACGTCCGGAGTATGGCTCTATGCTCCATCCCAATGCCATGTATCCCTCAAAATATTTGTTGAAGGTTGCGTCGGAAGGAAGTCCTGTGTCTTCATAGCCATTAGAGCAGCAACCAATCATGCCATCCTTTGTCTCATCGTTCATGGTGAGAGTGAATCGCTTTGCCACAGAGCCGCGGTTTTTGTTGAAGATAACGAGTTCTACCTTCTCGAATGGAGTACTTGTATTACTGTATATCTCTGCAGAGCCATATCTCATGCGGTTCTCCTGTGGGTTGCCGTTGGCATCCTGTATGTTTACGTTTACTGGTTCAAAGAACGTCTTCATCTGCTTGTCGTCAGCAGTGAATGTCTTGTTAAGGGAGATATTCAAGTCACCCTCGTTTCCAGCTGCGAGCACAACCTTTGTTCCAAACTGAGAGGTGAGGAGGTCGAAGAACTGACTTACGAGACTTGTTCCATCGTGAGAGCCAGTATTATAACCAAGAGAGAGGTTCAAGACAGTTGGCTGGTTGGTTTCGATGCCGTAGCCAGCTAAGTCTTCTGCACAGAATGCCACTTCTACGTCAGACATGTTCTTACAGGTAGCAGCCACGATGTCTGCATCTGTTGCTACACCATAGTAAAGGTTTGAGATATTCTCATAGATGGTTGGCTCGTAAACTTTCTCTGCTTCGTTTATGGTGACGGCAGCTGCCTTTGTGTCACCTTTGTAGCTTCCTGCCATGATTCCCATGGTGTGAGTGCCGTGGTAAGATTCTGTATTATCGGTCTTGTAAGACTTTATGAGCTCGGGAGTGTTCTTTATCTCACGCTTTAATTCTATTTCACCGAGTGTGTTAACAGTAGCCTGAACCTTCTCGAAGTATTTCACGCGAGGCTCCCCAGCTGCATCCTTGAAGTTCACATGGTTGATGTCAAAGCCTTGATCGATGATGGCAGTCACAACACCCTTTCCGGTATATGCCTTTGAGAGTCCAATGCCCTGATGAATTTGGTCAACGCCCGTCACTTCTCGTGCGTATTTCAGCTTCTGCTGAACAGGTCGTTCAAGCTGAATGTTCTTGATAGCTTTCAGAGATGCAACACGTTCAGCATCGTCTGCCTGCACTGTCAGGAACACAAAGCCTTGGCGTTCCTTGAGAACGTTCACGCCTTCAGCCTTCAGCTCTTCCACGGTTGCTCCGTCTGCAAGTTTTGCTATTGCCATGATTGTGTTTCCCTGGTTTTCTGCCGCACGCTTTGCTTTAAGTGTGTTTATTGTTTTGAATGGAGTGTTTGTAAGCTCCATTCTGTTTGTTTTGAGCATCATCTTGTCTGCCATGCTCAATCCAGACTGAGCGAACAGTCCGTTTGCTGCTATCAGCATTGAAATGGATATTAATGCTTTTCTCATGTAGGTTATATTTTGTTTGTTATTTGCGTTTTCTTGGATTACTTTAGAGAGTTTATGAAGTGTGAGTAAAGACTCAGAAAAGTCGAATTTGAAAGTTTCTTGTGAAAGACTATGATTTAATCATTATCGTCTTTTTGTAAGAAGCATATATTTTTTTACTGTGTCTGTTTTTTATGATATAGATTATTCCTTCTTGTAAATAATATGTAGTTTTTCAGCAGATTAAAGGCACGAGTTCAGTTATTCGCTGTTTTCTCGTGCCTTTTACTAATATTTTTCTAAATGATTAGAATACGCGTACCTTTCCACCAACGATGTAGAGACCGCGCTTTGCGTTCTTTACCTCAATACCCTCGAGAGTGTATATCTTCTTGTCGGCAGAAGCATCATTGTTTATTTCGTTGATACCTACTGTTGTAGCGTCAGCAAGAGTGATGGACTTTGTTTCTGGAGTAACCTTTATAACGATTACACCTTCTGCATTCACCTTGTAAATGTTTCCATTGTCTGTAACGGCTGCAATGTTTGCTGTTGAAGTTGGCTTGATGGTTACATCGTAAGAAGCGTTCTCGATAGCTGTGAGACCCTCTGTTGCCCAGTTCCAAGCCTGATTGTTAGAAGGAAGCATCACAGAAGAAACCATAGATTGGTCGATGCCATCATTAAAGATGAACTGCACGTTCTTCTCTGAATCCTTGAAGTGGTCGTTGAGAACGATGTCTATTCTTGCTTCATTCTCGAAATAGAGTGCGTAAGAACCGTAGTAACCCTGAGCCTTTACGTTGTTAATGTAAATCTTGTTCTCACTGCCGATTGATTCGCCGTAACAGTTAAAGCCGAATGGGAAGTCCTTCTCATAGAAATTCACGGTGTTCTTACCCTCAACAAGCTCTGGAACGAGGGAGCCGTCACGGTTGCAGAAGTTGAAATATTCGGAAGCAAGATCTCTTCCCCAAACAAATACGTTTGCTACCTGGTCGCGATTTATTTTTCCTGACTTGATGACAATTGTTGAACCTTCTTTAATATCATAAACGCTAACGTCTGAACCGTAGCTATATTTCTCTTCGCCATTGTGGGTTACAGAAGTGAGGTAGCAACCGCTATTTGCTTCTACAGTGATGCAGTTATTTCCATTCTCTACAACCTCTACTGTATTCTCACCTTTTTTGAGTTCAATAGTCTTTCCCTGATAAGCATATCCATCATATACGATTACATTACTTGGCTCATCAACACTTACATTGACCTTGATGTTACCGAATTTCTTTGCATTGACCTCGAACTTCACATTCTCAGTAGCATAGAAATAGTATGAACCATAAATGCTTACATTCTGACCGTTAGCCTTGAAGCTTTCAATATTATATTCGCTTGTGTTAAAAGTAATAGAAACAGAAGCTCCGCCCTTTACCTCAAAACCGTTAGTGAAGTCAGAAATAGGTTCATAGTTCACAGAAACAGCGCTGATAGCGTTCTTTGCATCCTCATTGTTGTAAGAGAAAGACATATTGAACTTCACATCGTCTGGCCAAACAGAGATAACTTCGATGTTTGCATCCTTGGTAGGAATAGCATAACCGCCTGCATTCTTTACTTCTGCACCATTGTTCATTACCTTATATAATGGTGTGCCAGAGCTGGAATTGATGTAAACTTCAGTTTCTTTTTCAGGCGCATACTTCACAGTGTTCGCGCCTTTCTGAAGTGCAATGTTACGATTTGTTCCTGAGAGACTTGCACTTACTGCATTTGGGTTATCGACAGTAATCTTAAATGACCCTGTGAAAACATCATCTTCTTTAGCGGATTTTATGCTAATAGACATGTTACTATCAAAAGTATATACTTCATATGTATCGTAATAGCCATTGCAGATATCATTGCTAGCTAATGTGTTCTTGATATTTGTAATAAGGGCCCCTTCCTTTGCATAGACCTTTACTGTGGAATAGGCAGGAACGGTGTATTCATTTGTTCCTGTCACCACTGTTTGCTCTTGGTAGACATAGTTCGCGTCAGTAATTTTGATGCCTACACGTGATGCATCGTCAACATCAATCGTTAGTTTAATGTCTGCTGCATTTGCAGTCATTCCCACGATACAGAATAACATCGTAAGAAATAATGAGTAGATTTTCTTCATAAGTGATTTTTTTGTGAATATAAATATATGATTATTCTAGTCTATTCAATACCTCTAGGCAAACTCTTTTTATTTTAGTTCTCGTTCATTTATTGCATCTGTGTTCTTTTAGGGGGCATGTTTACATAATGACACCCGATTACTTATAATTTCTCTGCAAAATTACCAAAAAAAAATATACAAACAAAAAAAACACGAAAAAACTTTCTTT
>CALZTP010000064.1 GCA_945829115.1 uncultured bacterium
TAATGCGCAGTAGGCGATGCAAGGATTATATAGATAATTTTGCACACCTACTTATTATAGTTATGTTATTCGTTTTCGAGTGCGAAATTATTAAATATCCAGAACAATGACTTTGCATTTATTAGCAAAACATTATACTCTGAAAAAAAGTCTCTGAAAAGTATCAGAAAAGGAAAAGAAAGTATGAGAAGAACAATTGGAATTGCTCTCTACTTTTCCCTATTTGCTTTAAGATACAAGCCATTGAGATCGTGTGAAAACAGAGTCCGCTTGTCGTTGTAGAGCGTCATAAAATCAGCAATGTCAGGACTTCCAGGATAAGGGCATGCGGCAAGTACGGCACCCCCAATACCACTGTTCTCACGGAAAAGGGCGTAAGCTAGGGGAGAGGATGTAATGAGCGGCAATACTCCCTTGCTCCAATATGCAGAGTCTTTCTCGCAATAGTCGCCAAGTGTAATGCCGAGTGCGAGGTTTTTCTCCTTTGCTATCGATGATAGTTTCTGCAACTTTCCTGTAAGAGCTTTCCATCGCTGTTCTCCGAGTTCTCCTTCCGTAGCCTGTGGCACAGTCATCTCAAGCAATGAGCATTCTTCTGGCAATAGCAAAGGTGCTTTCTCTATCATGGACGAAGAGATGGAAAATCCGAGCACAACATTCTTTGCCTCTTCACGAATCATCTCAGCCATTTTGCTATAAAGGCGTTTACTTTCCTCTACGGAAAGAGTAGCATACCATTCCTCCTCATCGAGGGGCATAGGGAAAAGGACAACAGGCGACTTCTTCCCATAGCCGTCTTCGAGAGAGTTTAGGAACTGCGCCATCGAAGCAGCCATCTCTTCCAAATCATCCTCACCAGCAGGCTCTGGAAGGAGCCATTTCAGTAGCACCAGTCCGCCACGCCGTGTCATCTGAAGGATATCCTTTCTGATAACCGGCAATGGCATGCCGTTATAATCCTCACCACTTCTTGTGTCGGAGAATTCATATCCCGTGCAGGCGGTAAATTCTCCGCATACGCTGTTTATGTCGCTGCGTAAGGTGTCTCCCTCCCATCCAGCACCACAGATAGTGCCATACATCTGTCCGATGAGCACACCTTTCTCGTGTAGAGTTTTCAGGTTCTCCTGCATATTCTCTGTTCTTACGGTTAGTCCAGAGTCTGCGTATTCTTCATATGATTTCTTGCCGTCTTTCTTGCACGAAGAGAAAGAGAGGCACACTGTACATAATATGATATAGAAAATAGTCTGTCGCATTTCCTTTATTGATTGTTGGATTTTTTCTTACTTACGAGAGCAAAAAATCACTCTGCGTAAGCCTTTTTCATTGCCTCTACAGTGGAAGGGAGAGTCCACTGCGGAACATTGCGGTCTGTGCCATCAAAGATGCTCATCCAATAGAATGTAGCAATGTCCAGCTTCTTTGCCCTTCTCACCATATCTGCAGCTTGGTCGGCTGCCGCTTGCTTGAGAGTTTCAGAAGAGGAAGAATTGATGTTCACATTATTTCCGTGAGGACCATATTCCCCAACAATGCACGGAATGCCTTTAGAAACGAAACGCTTGTTGAGACGGTCGAAGAGTGCGGCAAGCTCATTACTACATTGCTCTGTCCATTTTCCATAGGTGTTCACCCAATCGTAAGGATCGTAGGTGTGCACCTCAACAGCGAGATGCCCTTCACTCTTGTCGGTAGGGAGCACGAGGTTGTCGAGCACCTCCTGAACATGGGCAGCAGAATATGTTGTTATGATTAGGTTACGTGTGAGGTTATTGCCACCAGTGCTGCGCACCACGTCAACAAAGTCTTGAGCATAGCTATTCAGAACCTCATAGCTGGAAGAATTCTTTGGGCGAGTCCATTGATTAGCAGCATCAAGCATTTCGTTGTAGCCTTCGAAGAGTAAGCGACTGCTATAGCCTTGGAAGCGAGCTGCAATCTGACGCCAGAGGTTCTTAAAGCGCGCACTATTTTTTGTGTAATTGTCAGCATCTGCCTTCACCCAATGCCATTTCTCTTCTCCGCTACCAGTATCATGATGAACATTTAGAATGCAGTACATTCCAGAAGAGAGAACATAATTAACAACCTCTTCAACACGAGCCATCCATGCTTCATCAACATTTCCCTCTGCATCAAGGTGCTGCACCCATGTCACAGGAACACGAACAGCATTGAAACCACCGGCTTTCAGGAACTCCATCTGACTCTTTGTAGCCACTGGCTGTCCCCAGCATTTCTCATAAACGGAAGTCTCAGAAAGATTGTTCTGAATATGAGAAGCGAAGGCATCGAGGGTGTTTCCAAGATTGAATCCCAATCCCATGTTCTTTACAGCAGATACTGCACTCTCCTCAATGTAGGTGGCATTTAGGTTCACCTCATCTCGCGAGATGACAGACTCCTGCGACATAGCATCTTTCCACCATGCGTCAGAAGGCATATTGCTACCATACCAAGGACAGAACCACGCCCACTGCGCTCCGGAGTTCCAGATATCGGAGATTTTCGCAAATTCATTTCCATCACTGTTTCCACACTCTGCCAAAGCAATAATCTTATTAGGATAGCGAGAAGAGATTTCATTATACTCCTGTTTGTTCTGAGCAGCAGAAGAGCCATAGAGGTCACGACCAATGATATCCACATAAGCATCGCCTGGATACCATGCTGCATCGTTGTTGTACTTGGTGGCATCGCCATTGAAGTTCTGTGTTGTCCATACCCAGAGAAGGTTGTGTACGCCCTTCTGCTGGAAATAGTCGAACATTGCCTTCCAAAGGTTCTTATATGTCTCAGCGCCATCATATCCCCACCAGAACCAGCTCTTTGCCCATGCCGCAGCAGTCTTCAGCTCCGCATTGCCAGCAGCCTCATGGAATGGGCGCCAAACAGCCACGATTCCTTTCTCCTGAAGTTTCAAGAGAACATCAGCGACCTTCTCCATCTGGCTGTAGAACCATTTATTCTCCCAAGTGCCAGAAACGAGGGCGTTGGCGGCCTTGAAGGTAGTCTTGTCTGGTGAGCAGGTTACTCCTGAGCCGTCTTTTCCAACAGTAGTAGTCTCTGAGACAGGAACATTGAAATGCCACATCAGCTGCACGAGTCCACCATTCTCCACCCATTGTGAAACAGGTGTGATATCAGAATAGTTTATCCATCCATTTCCTTCAGGAACATAGATATGTATGAAGTCAAAGCAGTTAAAAGCAGGATATTTTCCCGTTGCCTTGAACACTTTCTCTGCCTCTTTTGTGTTCCAATTGACATCGGCAAGAACAGAGGAAAGCGTCTTTACGCCATAGCACGCCCTAAGGTATTTATAGAGACGCTTTGTAGCGGTTGTGGCAGAAGGGTCGGCAAGTGAAATGTCAGAGACATCGCTCTCCTTGTAAACCGAGAAGTTTACGTTCTGAATATCATCTATACTGAATGTCTCCCATGCGCCAAATTCTTCCAAACCTTTTAGGTAAATATCCATAGAAGAGTTGTTAAACTTCAGTCCGGAGAGCACATCAGTGTTTCCTGCCAATTGATATACCACCTGATTTCCAGACTTTGTGGTGATGGTCACCTTATCTCCTTCCCGCTGAGCAAACGTTGTTGCCGTGAGTAGAATTGTAAGAAGTGTAAAAAATATCTTTCTCATCATTTGCAAATCTTTATGGTTTTATTGGCAGCCCTGAGAATGGTGATTCCCTTTGGAAGCGAAGAGAGTACTACAAAGGTAGATTGTGAGGTCTTGGTATATGAAATGTCGAGGCGTACGCCATCGGCACTGTATGCTTCTACATCAATAGGGGCAGAGAACACGATAGCATCGTCCTGCCATGAAAATTCCGGGGTACCTACAATTTGTTTTATATCAGAAGTCTCGGCAAAGGTGAAGGTCATGACCTCGTTGAGGGCATATTCCGCAGTTGTTGTTCCTGCCGTAACGATGAGTTTGTCGTTCCCGAAGTTCACCTCTGGTTTCTCTGAGAGCAGGAAAGCCTGTGTCGAGCCGTTATCGAAAGTGATTACAAGGTTTTTCCCTTCTGCCCATGCTGTGAGCGTTAGGAAACAAAATAGCAGTAATGAAAATATTTTCTTCATAATAGAATGGAAGTTTATTTTATCACACGTAAACCTACGTAGGAGAAAGAATCGAAAGAAAAGTAAACAGGCTCCCGAGGAAGATATTTGGGAGCCTGATATTTTTTTGGAGACAGCAGAGGAAGAAGAGTCTCATGGAAAGAAGAGTCTTTTCCGCCCTCTGCTGCTTCCAGTTCGCATTTATGGAAGTATAGTCATCTTCTGAACACCAGCAAGGTCGCCCTGAAGAATGAGAGCAGTGTCGCTCCATCCGTCAAAGACATTGTTGATGGCATCGATGAAGGTATCGTCAACAATCCACTCTATTCTCTCTGCAGAGCCGTCCCAGTCAGCGATAGTAGTGATGCTGCCCCAGTTTGCGTTGTTCACCTGAATCTGACCAGTGACTCCAGCTGTTTTATAGACAATAATCTTTGACTTTCCAGACTGGAGGTTCATGGCGAGGAGGTCAGTGCGGAAGATACGCATCTTGCCAGCAGAGTCGCCCCAAGAGAAGTTGAACGGCCAAGAGACGAAGCCTGTCTGCTGCTCGTCTTTTGCGAAGGTTGCGAAGTCAATCTCAGGAACGTCAACGACAATCTTTCCTGCCACTACCTTTGTGCCGTCAGGAGTTACGAAGTTGATTTCCACCTCTCCAGTAGCCATCTCTGGAACCTGGAATGTGATTTCCTCATTTGTCTTAGAGATAATCTTTGTAACCTTTACTGAACCAAGGTAAATAGCCTCCACGTTGTAGAAGTTCTTACCCTTGATAGTAGCCTTCTCACCGATAATAATCTTTGCTGGAGCCTCAGAGATAGCAGGAGCAGTAGCAGCCTGAATGGTGAGACCAGAAGCCTCTACCGAAGTGCCGTTCTTAAGGTTGAGTGTGAGTCCAGAGCCAGCACATGCAGTAGGGATGACCAGTGCGATGGCTTTCGCATTCTGTGCAGCAAACTCAGAGACGGTCTGTGCAGGGTCACCAGGGAGTGTCACGCTCTCTACGAGGTCGAGGTCTGTTCCCTTGATAATCACCTTATTGCCTGCCACGAGTGTGTTCGGTGTACATTCTGTCACTGTCGGTTTTACGAGAGAGTAAGCAACAGTCACCTGCTTTCCGTTAGCGAGTGTGAGAGAGATGTCGCCCTCCTGGGCTTTCTCTGGCACTGTGGCAACAATCTTTGATGCTTCAGCAGCCTTCAATTCACCACCAGCGTTCGGGAATGCGATGCTCTCTACGAGGTCGAGGTCCTTACCAGTGATAGTGATGTCTGCACCGTTCTTAACAGGAGCAGGAGCAACAGAGAGTTCTGTAGGCACTACGGTCTCTATTGCACCGGCAGGAATCTTCACACCAGAGAATGTGATGAGGTTCACCTCACCGTCTGTTGCAGTTCCAGGGATTATGAAATAGAGTGACTTTCCGTCAGCAGATGTCTTGATGCCTTCGTTCTCGACCACTACACCACCTCCAAGTTCTACGTTCTCGATGAGTTGGAGTGATGTACCAGTAACTGTGGCTGTCTCGCCAGCCTTGATCTTTGCAGGAGTTATGCCTGCTGCAGAAGGAAGTGCTATGGTGATTGCGTTTTCAGCATAGAGGAGATTCTCGCCTTCAGGATTTGCATCGCTGAGCATTGGTCTTCCCGTCTTTGCCTCCTTAGGGATTGCCACGGTGATGGTGTATCTGTCGTGAGCAACGAACTCTGTTTCAGGAACACGAACATCATCTGCAAAGATAACCTCGTGCATAAGGTTCAAATAGTCGCCTTTGAAGGTTACAAGGTCACCAACGTTTCCGCTGAGGTTACCTTCCTGCCCCACATAGACAGTTGTGAGTTCCACGTTCTCCTCATAGGTAATAGGAGTGATGGTTTTTATCTCACCGCCCTTGGCAGTCTTGAGGATTACGATTCCCGGTTCGCACTTCTCTTTTGGAACATTAATCCAAATCTCGCTATGCTTTCCGGAAGCCTTGATGTCGATAGCTGTGATTGGGTCAGCACCTGGAAGGTTAACCTCTGTTACCTGGTCGAGGTTACTTCCGAGGAACTTCAGTACTCCGCCACGGAGCACCGGACAAGGTCCGAAGGAATTGAGTGTTATCTCATTTCCATACTGGTCGGTAGAGAGCTCATCACCGTCATCGCAGGCTGTCAGAGTGATGCCAGCAAGGAGGAAGAGGCACATTGACCAGATGATAGAATAATATTTTTTCATAGAATATTAATATATGGAGTAGCCAGTAAGACCGTCATGACGGCTATTGAAATCATTTTTGAAAACGTTTCTATAAGTCCCGTTGGCAGTCATGCCACGGTCTTTCTGGCATTGGTTAATATTATGAGGGTTTTATATTTTCCCGCCATTACTTGTTCGGTACGGCACGGATATTGTCTATCTTGATGATAGGGTGGCAATCCGCTCCATTGTATCCTCCACCGTTTACGCAGAAGATAGTCAGTGAAGAGAAGTCATCTGGCTTTGAAGGCTTCACAGAAGCCGCTGTTCCGTCCCAGTACTTATTGAAGACGCCCTGGTCGCCACCGAGAGGGAGAGTTACTGTAACCCATTTTCCACCCGTGTTGTAAGAGCCAGACTCTTTCCAAGGAGCGTAGATAGCACGTCCCCATCCGTCATCAGCGTGGAAGAACACGTTGTTTGCTGTAGTCATGGTTACCTTATCTGTTCCGGCGAAGATAATCTGCATTGGAGCAGCAGCCCAAGCACCGTTTTCTGGGATACACATCTCGAACTTCAGTGACATATTCTCATAGTCTGTAAAGTCAACGATATCGCTAAGCTTCACGCCATCGCCAGAGAAGCCTCCGTTCCAATCGCCTGCCCAATACTCGAATGAGAAGTTACCATCGTTCCAGCCACCGTCAGCAGCCATGTCCACATCGCCAAGGAGGAGGTAGTTTCCAGAGAGAGAAGTCTCGTCTTGCTGGATCTTCTGTGCGTGCCATCCGTGGTTTCCGAGCACTACGTTAGTGACAGGGTTAGGTGTATCGAAGTCGAAGAGAATACCTCTCTGATCGTGGAACTGGAAGTTGCTTCGTGTTGTTCCATACTTTGTCTTCACCTTAATGAATCCTGCTGGTGCGTCTTCTGGCACGGTGAATCGGATTTCAGTCATGGTGATGCTCTTTATGTTCTCATGAGGGAGTACATAGTTGTTTGGGAACTCAATAGAGAGAGGGAAGTCAGGATAGTCGAGGAAGTAGTTACCCTTGATAACGCCCTCTTCTCCCGCCTTTACCTGTTCGTTCTCCATAGCGAGAACAGAAGGAGGGTTGATAAGCACCTTAAAGTCGTAAGCGATGGTATCTTTTGATGTGGTGATCATGTAGATCTTGTCTGTCACCACGTCAGGGATATCCTTCGGCACGGTCAGCAGGATGGTATTGTCGGTCATGTAGCTCGTGTTGAGCGTAGCAGGACGGTCGTTGAAGTTCATTGCCACGATGCTGCGGAGATTATTTCCGACAATACAAATCGGTGTATTCTGGAAAGCTCCCGTAAGCAGCGAGTCCTTGCTGGCAGCGTCTGCAAGGCGTATATATGATATGGACGGTGTTCTACCTGTTGTCTCGTAAGCATCTGGCTGGTCAGAGCAGGAATTAAAGCCTGCCATTGCAACGAGTGTCATTCCGAGAGCCCATTTAATATTTTTTATGTTCATAATTCTTTGCTTTTTATGATTTGACTTCATTGTCTGCTGTCATTGTTTAATAGCTGTATGTAGAACGTACATCGACATTCACTGGAGCCACGTTGCTACCGAGGTTTGGATTAACAGAAACGTCTTCTGTAGGGAATGGGATAGTGAATGTCTTCTCTGTTACGAGAGGAGCAGGAGTTGATGAGTCGTACTCTGAGCTAGAGGCATCCCAAACACCTGTATTAAAGTATGTCTTGTAAACTTCAGAGAGATTCCACCATCCGTTTCGCTTCTGTGCTGTAAGCTCTTCGATACACTTTGAAGGCTCATAGTAAGCGCGGCGTACGAAGTCGTACCAACGGTCGCCCTCACCAGCAAATTCCAGACGGCGCTCCTTCCAAACATCGTCGAAAGAGATGGAAGTCTTTGGAGTATATCCAGAGATAGCACGTCCACGAACGGCATTAAATGCCTCCAAAGCCTTTGCGTTTGTTGTCTGTCCGCCATCGAGAAGAGCCTGTGACTCTGCGAGCACGAGATAGACGTCAGCAAGACGGAGGATATGTGTAGCTACGGCGTATGCCATACGTGCTGGAGCAATACCAAGTTCAGCGACATGGTCGTTGTTGTTACCGTATGCGTGCTTCACATTCTGAGCGCCACAAGGTCCCTCGAACTGCTCTGTAGCGGCAGGGTTATAGTCCTTGTCGAAATAGAAATGCAGGATTTCGAAACCACTCTGTCCGTTTCCGAGGCTATGGTCGCGCCAGAAGTAAGGATACACGTCACCAGGCATCATGATGGTTGCCTTACGACGGATATCAACATCGATGCGGTCGGTAGGAGAATCGGTAGGCTTTACGCCGAACGCCTCCATAAGGTCCACAGAAGGGCCACCCCATCCGCCCCAGCAGTCGCCGTTCTCGTCGAAGCCGCTTGGCATAAGGTCGCTCTGGAGAGTGTTCTGAGAAGTCCACTGTGCACCTACTGTCCATCTCCATGCTATGAGGCTTTCGTCAGAGATATTGTTTGAGCCGCGGAAGATATCCTCGTAGTTTGCCATGAGCTTGCGTCCAGAGTTGTCGATAACGTCCTTTGCATACTGCACAGCCTTCTGGAGGTCGTCCTTGTTTATTGAGCCAGTGACACCAGCCTTTGTGAGGTAAACCTTTGCGAGGAGTCCCTCAGCGCAGTAGTAGTCCATATGCCCATTTGTGAGCTTCTGTTTTGGAAGTAGTTCCATGGCTTTCTCGAGTGTAAGGATGATATACTCATACACATCAGCCTTAGCCACCTTGCTGCAAGTCTTGTACTCACCAGAAGCGAGCACGTCAGAGGTGTTGTGTATAATAGGTACATCACCGAATGAGCGCACGAGATAGAAATACGCCATTGCCTTCCAGATGAGGCACTCTCCCTGACACTGGCGAATGGTTGCTTGTGATGCTTTCGCTCCTGCAAGTGCTTGGTAAACGGTGTTGCAGTGGCCTATTTCAGCCCAGAGTGAGTAGGACATGTTCACAAGGTCCTGATCGGTACCATTTACAGAGAAGTTGAGGTATGGAGAGTTTCCCCAGTACATGTTGCCCGACATGACCTCACCCATCTTTATGAATCCTCGCTGGAAGTCATACCAAGGCGAGTTGTACAGGTAGTTGACACCTGACACGCATGCTGCGTCTGAAGCATAGAAGTTATCTATGTTGTAGTTATCCTCGACAGGGCGGTCAAGGAAGTCTCCACAAGAGTTCAGTGAGAGGCTAAAAGCCGCAGCGACTGCAAAATATGTTATATTCTTGAGTTTCATTGTAAATCAAGTTTTTTTTGTTATGAATGTGCATTAGTGGCAAGTGATAATGTCTTTTTCAGACCATTTTGTACCACCATGTCTCTTTCTGCTTCCAAAGAGTTTAGAATGATACGTTCAAACCGAAGGTGAAAGATGTTGGAGCAGGGTAGCGTCCGTTGTCAAGACCATAGACATTCTGGCTTGCTGTAGAAGCACCAATCTCAGGGTCGTAGCCATCGTAACCAGTGATGGTGAGAAGGTTTGTTGCATTGAGAGAGAGGCGTAGGCTGTTAAGGCCGAGCTTCTTGATGAGCTTCTTGTCGAAGGTGTATCCGAGTGTGAGACTCTTGAGACGGAGGTAAGAACCGTTCTCTATGAATCGGTCGCTCCATGCATCGTTGTCGTTAGGGTCATTGAGGGAAGCGCGAGGGTATGCGCAATCAGGATTTGACACCACCACGTTGTTGATTTCGTACATCCAGTTTGCAGCGGCATTTCCATCCTTTGGTGCGAGGAGAGCGTGGTTTCCGCAATCCACGAGCTGGTTCTGCCAAACGGAGTTCATATGTGTGAGCTTCATCTTCATGTAGTTACCCACCTTGTTTCCGAGAGAGCCGTTCACGAATACTGTGAGGTCGAAGTTTTTGTATCGGAAGCTGTTGTTCCATCCGAAAGTCCACTTTGGCATTGCAGAACCGATGTTTGTCTTATCGTTTTCATCAATAACGCCATCACCGTTAACATCGACGATCTTCACGTCACCAACGTATGTTGTTGTTTTTGGATTATAGTCGCCAGGGTTCTTGCTCCAAGACTTTGTTCCGTCGGCGTTAGTAACAATAGGGTTGCTGTTAGATCTCATATCAGCAGGAGAGTTGATGAGGTCTTCAAAGCTGGTGTAAACGCCATTGGTCTTGTAGCCATAGAAAGCATAGAGCTCTTCACCCTCAGCAGAGCGTGTCACAACGTCTGTCCACTGTCCGACACCTACTAGAGCGACACCTCCCGCAAGACTCTTCACCTTATTCTTATTAGTAGAGAAGTTCAAGTCAGTGTCCCAAGTGAAGTCCTTGGTGCGTATAGGGTGAGCATTGATGGTTAATTCGAAACCAGTGTTCTCGATGTCACCGTAGTTGCCGTAAGGAGCTGCCAGTGCAGAGGACTCATTTCCACCAGTACCCATGATAGAAGGGAGCGTCATAGGCATGAGCATGTCCTTAGACATCTTCTTATACCAGTCAAAGGTAATGCCAAGGTCACCATTGAAGAAACCGAGGTCGAGACCGATGTTCATCTGTTCCTGAGTCTCCCACTGGATAGCGAGGTTAGCCATGTTTGCTGGACGGTAAGACATTCCGAGGGCGGTGTCCATAGTTGACATTGCAGAACCCCATTTGTAACCGCCGATATTCGCATTACCTGTCTGTCCCCAGCCAAGACGCAGCTTACCGTTAGAGAGCCAAGAGACATCCTTCAGGAACTTCTCGTTTGTGAAGCGCCATGCGAGAGCCACAGAGTGGAAAGGTGCCCAGCGCTTGTCAGGACCGAAGTTTGAGCTACCGTCATAGCGGAAGGTGTATGTAGCGAGGTAACGATCATCGTAGTTGTATGTCTCACGTGTGAAGAACGAAGCCATGGCAGAAGAGCCAAATCCAGAGCCTATCTGAGCCTTTCCAGAGCCGAGAGAAGGGTTGTGAACAGCATCGCTTGGAAGTCCGGTGTTGTAAACAGAAACATAGTCGTACTTGCTCTCCCAGCATTCCTGACCGAGCATGGCAGTGATGGAGTGCTTTCCGAACTGTTCATTCCAAGTGAGGTAGTTCTTTACTGTCCAGTAAGTGGAAGAATTCTTCTGAATGCGACCGTTGTTGCTATCTCGCACCCAAGTGCCGAGGTCAACCTTTGGCTCGTATGTAGAGCCCTTAGACCATGAGAGGTCCCATCCGAGTTCTGCATGCCAAACGAGGTTCTTGAGGAAGCTGATGTCGGCAAAGATCGAGCCGTTAAGCTTCTGACGGTCAAGGAGAATCTCGTTGAGTAATGCCATTGCGATAGGGTTAGGATTTGTGAATCCCTCCTTTGAAACGCTTGAGTATCCACCGTCGATATTGTAAATCTGAATATCTGGAGGAGTAATGAGCGAGTAGTTGATGATACCCTCGTCAGAGTCAGCGAGCTTAAGGTCATCGGCAGTAGAGGTGTAAGAAGCGTTAAGACCAAGTTTCAGCCATGACTTCAACTGAGCGTCAAGATTGGCACGGAGACCGTAGCGCTTGAAGTTTGAGCCGATGATGGTACCTTCCTGATTCATGAAGTTTCCAGAGACATAGTACTGCACCTTGTCTGTACCGCCCTGAGCAGAAATCTGATGGTTGTGCTGCCATGCTGTGCGGAAGATAGCATCCTGCCAGTTTGTACCGATTCCGAGCACAGAAGGGTCAGAGTACATTGGGTCGGCATTGTTTGCTGTCAGCTCTCCCTGATCAACGAGAGTATTGTAATATGTGGCAAACTCACGGAGGTTCATCATGTCAAGACGCTTCATCTGGCGTGACACGGTTACAGAACCATCGTATGTGAACTTTGCCTCACCGCTCTTACCACGCTTTGTTGTGATGAGAACGACACCGTTAGAACCCTGAGCACCGTAGATAGCTGTTGCAGAGGCATCTTTGAGAATCTCCATGCTTACGATATCGGCAGGGTTGATGGTAGAGAGAGGAGAAACGGTAGATACGGAACCGTTGCCAAGGCGGTCGCCAAGACCAAGGTCAGCACCACTCTTTCCGCCACCCTGGAAGATGACACCGTCGATAACATAGAGAGGTTCTGCATCGGCATTGATGGTTGCCTGACCACGCACACGAATTGATTGGCTGGAGCCAGGAGCACCAGAGGTTGCGATAGAGGTCACACCAGCCACACGTCCCTGGAAAGCCTGATCGATGTTGGTGATGTTTCCTTCCTCAAGGGCTTTGTTGTCGAGTGTGGTAGAAGCTCCGGCAAGGTCTGAACGTTTCATCTTACCGTAACCAACCACAACAGTTTCCTCAAGCATCTGAGCGTCTGCCTTGAGCACTACGTCCACTTGTGTACGTCCCGCAAGTTTCACATTCTGAGGCTGATAGCCTACATAAGAGACACTGAGAGTGGCATTCGCATTCTTTACCTTCAATATGAACTTTCCGTCCATATCGGTAGCAACGCCATTCTGTGTACCTTTTTCACGCACTGTTGCACCGAGAACAGGCCCAAACTCATCGTTGACAGTACCGGTAACCGTTACCTGTGCCATCACATTTGCTGAGAAGAGCATGAGCAGCGCCAACAATGCGCATTTAATGCTGAAAGATTTTTCAGTCTTCATAGCGTAAATGTTTTAGTTAATTATTTAGAATTATAAAAAAATACTTGTTGAATGATTAGGTTTATGTCTGTGGAAATAGGGGATTTTCTAAATCACAATGCAAAATTACAGTAATATTTCATAAGTAAAGCGTATTATTTTATCTTATCATGATACTTTTATTGACAAGCATCAAAAAAGTGCAAGATTTTGATAAGAAAATTCGATAAGTACAACATGTTTTCTTGTGTTGTGTTCGAAAACAAAACAAAAAAAGCAGGATTTTCTTTTTTAGAATCCTGCTTTATGATAGAAACTGTTCGTTAGGTTGGTGTGCAGTATATTCTTTTAAATGAATATGCACTGCCTCTTTTTTTGTAAACCAAAACCTCTAACGAATGTTGTTACTTCTTCAGTTTAGAGAGAAGGAAGTCAAACCACTCTGCATACTGCTCCTCATACCAGAAATGAGCAGTCTGGTAGTATGGTGAGAAAGTCTTCTCTCCACCCGCAACATTATATGTGGCATACATGGTGGTTGGAGGAACAACATTATCGTTATAGCCGAAGGAATACCATCCTGGAACAGTGATGCGGCGAGCGAAGTTCACTCCATCGTAGTATCTCATGCACTCCACCTCCTTCATGTCTGGACTCTTCTGCTGATAAAAGGTGTGAGGCCATCCGCAGGCAATACCCTTCAGCGCTGCCTCATGGTCGCACATGGCAGCATGCACAGGTGCATAGCATGTCACACGGTTATCGAGTGCTGTTGTTGCGATGGTAAGGAAGCCTCCTTGTGACGAACCGCAGACACCAAGGTTCTTTCCGTCCCAAGCAGATGAGAGGTTCAGTGATGGTGTTGACTCAAGGAAGTCGATGGCACGAATGCACCCTGTCACAACATGCTTGTAGTAAGAGCGGTCACGGTTGTTGCTGCCATTGAACCAATAGTCTTTCAGAGCGGCAGAGAAGAGGTTGTCGTAGTATGCCTGCTCCTTGATAACAGGAATGCCATGAATACCTATTTCGAGAACAACAACACCTTTCTTGCAAAGACCTTCATCGCCACCGTAAGGGCGCACGCCAGCACCTGGCACCTTCAGAATAGCAGGGTATTTTCCTGCCTTTGTGGGCACGTTGAGAATGCCATAGACCCTTCTGCCCCAGCAGTCGTTCTGGAAGCTGACATGGTATGTGTTCACCTCTGGTGTAGAACGCTCTGGAAGAAATTCGAGATGTGACTCAAGTGCTGTCCATCGTGCCTGCTCAATGGCTTTCTTCCAGAATTCGTCGAAGTCCTTTGGGCACTGTGCCTGCGGCTGGATCTTCTCTGGCGATACAGCCACGGAACACCATTCCTTATATTGCTTTCCAGCCACTGTAGCCTTCACAAGGAGCTTATGGAATCCTGGCTTCTGCATCTTTGCAGAGATTTTTGTTGTTCCGCTCTTCAGCGTCATCTCCTTCTTTGTGTCGGGATACATCTCTGGTCCCATTTCGTAGGAAATCTCCGCGTTGTCGAGTAGCGTACCAGACTTCAGCACACATACCGTATACTCTATCTTCTCACCCACCTTGTAGGTCCAGTCCTTATGGTCAGGAGTGACGGTAATAGTGATATTCTTTCCGCGTATCTGTGCCTGCACCTCTCCTGTCATGCAGAGCAAAGACATAATAAATAAAATGAATAGCTTTTTCATTTTTTTCTCTATGTATTATTTGTTTTTGTTTTGAAGAATTCTTATCGTTTTTTTTGTATTGTTTTCTTTAGGCAATTATCTTCTCTTCAATGTCTGTGCCGATTTTTGTATGATTTCCAATGTCGACTTGTCGGCATAGAAGACGGAGTTAAGTCCCTGTTCCTCCTGAGCTGGGTCGCAGACATAATCGTCCCAGCGCTGCCAGATGGTGTGCTTCACGTTCGCTCTTCCTCCCCATCCCCAGAAATTGCAGCCTGCAATCTTTCCTGAGCTGCAGATAATGGAGAACACATAATTATAATATATGTCACGACCCTTTGTTGGAGAACCAGCATCGAAGAGAAAGCGATCTCTCGGGTATCCAAACTCCTCAAGAACGATAGGGCGCTCATGTCCCTCCAAGACCTTGTGTGCCTCGTTGATATACGCCATAGTAGAGTCGCAAGCTGCCTGCACATTGTCAACGATAGGGTCGGGAGCATCCTCAGCGATTGTTTTGTCGGCATCGTAGTTCTGATTGAACTTTCCTATCCAGCCCCAGTTGTTTGGCCAGATATGTATGCAAGCATAGTCAATGGCAGGAAGGGTGTGGATTGCTTTAAAGAGGTTTATATCCTCCTCACAGCCGTGCTTTCCCTCAGAGCCTGTGGTGACAAGGTGGTTCGGGTCGAGACTTTTTATGAGTCGTGACTGCTCGTCAATCCACTCCACGAACTTCGCCTTATGCAACGAGTCGTTTATGAAGCAGCGTGGCTCGTTGGCAATCTCCCATGCCATAAGAGCCTTTGAGTCCTTGTAGAGCTCTCCAGTGTAGCGGTTTCGGCGTGTCACCATCTTTTTCACATGGTTGGCAGCAAGTGCCTTCGCTCGTTCGTTGAGAATGAAGTTAGAGACATACTGCATATATTCCCACCAACCGTCAATAGAAGGAACAGGAGTGAGCTCAAAGAACTTTCGTCCCGAACCGTCAGAACTCTCCACCTCACCCTTGTAGCCAACCCAGTCGAGGTATGCACCATAACCTCCTGACCACTCCCAGGCATTGTTGAAATACAACACAGCACGCATGTTACGCCTCTCAAGCTCCATCATCAGGAAGTCGAGTCCGGCAAGGATTGTGTCGTTGTAGACACCAGGTGCTGTCTGCAGCTTCGGAGCAATATGACTTTGTATGCCGTCTCTTCCGTCACCGCCTATCAACACGCGAACATTGTCAATGCCTACGCTGTACATATCGTCAAGCTCACGAATCAAGCGTTGACGGTTTCCACCTTTTCCCTCACTGCCGAGAATGGCTCCATACCAGAGATTTGTGCCTACATAACGGTATTCCTTCTCTCCGAGGTAGAAGCGCCCGTCTTTCACCGTAACAAACTCCTTCCCCTCTCCTGCCCATAGCGTTGCTGCAGAAAGAATACAGAAGACTGTGGCTGCAAGTCGTAAGGTACTTGTTTTCAGAGCACTTGTTATCAAGGCATTTGTTTTTAGAGTGCTTCTTTTTAAAGCTCCTGCCTTCAAAGCATTTGCTTGCAAAGCAGCTGAGTGAGAACCAGCGTATTGCAATAAAGCGATTGATTTCCTCATAACATCTCTTTTTTTATAAGATAGTTTTTTATTTCTCCGTAGTAAACGGAACAACAGGCAGTCCGCGAGAGTTATGAAGATTTCCTATTGCGAAGTTCTTGAAGCAGTAGCGCACGTTCTTTATTTCCTTCACCTCTGGGCATGCAAGTGTGAGGTAGCAACCCTGACGCTCAACATTCTTCCAAGCAGACGAAGACCATACGATAGCCTTATGCCATTTCCCCTCCGCATCTTGAGCCTCGAAGCCCTCGATGCCTGCCATGCGGTCGAAGCCGTCTGTGCTATTGGTGAAGTAAAGGTGCAGCACCTTTCCAACAGCATTCGGATTCTTATCAACAGCAGTTCCGGCAATAACCATTTGGTCGTCAGCATTTGCATCCACCTCTTTCATATATTCAAACTCTGGAGCATCAGCACCAAGTCCTTCTACACCATAGTCGCGAGTGAGAGCAAGGAATGCAAGTCGCTCTCCAATCTCCTTTTTCTTGCAACCGTGAATTTGGTCGATCTCGTGATCGTAGATAAGGTCGCTGGTGCATACACAACCACTGTATTCTAACTCACGAGCAATTTGGTGCTGAGCAGCACGGAACTTGGCAGCATCAATGCCATCACCGTTTCCGTAGCGGTATGCAGGAAGCTCTACAGTGTAGATAGGCAGATGGTCGTTAGGCTGATTCCATAGCTTTCTCCAATGGCGTGTCATGGTAGAGAAACGCTCTATATACTCCTTCTCGCGCCCTACGTTTGATTCTCCCTGATTCCAGAGAAAGCCCTTGATGGTGTATCCTGCAAGTGGAGCGAGCATTCCGTTATACATAACCATCTTTGCATGGTAGTCGGTATCGTCCATTGGAACAAGACCATCTGGGTATGTCAGAAGAATCTCCTTTGGTAGCCAACCCTCAACACATGAGCCGCCCCAAGAGCAGTTAATCACGCCCACAGGAACATCCAAGACTTCTACAAGCGTCTCTGCAAAGTAATAGGCGCAGGCAGAGAAGCGCGCTGCTGTCTGTATGTCTGCCTTCTCCCACTTTCCTGCCACCTTCTTCTGAGGCTCCTGCTTACCATCTTTTGCAATAGTAGCACAGCGAATGGCGTTATTGTACTTTCTTGCCTTGAGGATTGTTTCGTTGGCACCTTCAACCGGACAGTTCCAGAAACCGCCGAGAGGCATCTCCATATTCGACTGCCCAGAGCAGAACCACACCTCTCCAACGAGAACGTCCTTTGACTCAGCAACAGCCACTGGCTCTTGTTTCTTTCCCTTTATGGTATTTGGGTCTTGCTGGAATTCTGCGAAAGAAACTGTGTAGTTGGCGTATGATGCTGCGGGTGTCTGTACCTCTACCTTCCAAGCACCCTCACCGTCTGTCTTTACAACATATTCCCTACGGTCCCAGCCAGTTACGATGCGAACGTAATTACCCTTTTCAGCCCATCCCCACAGCTTGCACTGGGTGTTCTGCTGAAGAATCATGTTGTCTCCGAAAATCTCTGGAATCTCCAAAGCGTTTGCTGCTAATGCTATCAAAGAGCAAATAGCGAAAGAAAATAGTCTTTTCATTAGTTTTTTACTAAGTAGGTGTTTGTTTTTTTTATTAGGTATAAGCGAAAAATCATGCTTCCATGATTTCAAATGCAAAATTACTACTTTTTCAAGAAACTCCCTTACACTTTTTTACCCTATTATTATACATTCTTCGATAACGAAAAAAAACTTCGCAAAATAGCGTTGAAAACACACTTTTTACCCTATTTCCACACCTTACAGAACATACAAAAACTCTGCAAAACACACATTTTTTTATCATTCTTTCAATTTTTCACCATATTTTTTAAATATATTTCAAAAAAA
>CALZTP010000065.1 GCA_945829115.1 uncultured bacterium
TTCTGCCAGACAAATGGAAGGAAAACCGCTAAGTTCGTATCTTAGCGGTTTTTTTGATATATGCAATACGTCTTCGTGGAGACGCTTACGAATAATTTTTCGGGAGATTTTGGGATAAGGTTCTTCTTGAGATGTTATCTGATATCGATTACAGGAACCACATCCTTGTCGTTATACTCAAGGTTCTCACCTGCCATACCCCAGATAAAGGTGTAGTAGTAAGTACCTGAGGCAGCGTGAATCGACCACTCTGGACTCATGATAGCCATCTCATTGTGCAGCCACACATTACGTGTCTCCTGAGGCTCACCCATCACGTGAGAAATTGTCTGTCCCTCTGGGAGGTTGAAGTAATAGTAAGCCTCTATGCGGCGACCGTGGGTGTGAGGAGGCATGGTATTCCAAACGGCTCCTGGCTCGAGCTGGGTAAGTCCCATCTGAAGCTGGCAAGGACCTTCTTCCAATGCATCGCGAACAATAAGCTTATATATCGTACGACCATTAGCCTCTTCCTTTGTTCCTACTGGCCCCCAGATAGCTGCCTTCAGAGAGCCTTTTCTTCCATCAAGGGTCACCCACTGTGTCTTGTAGTGCTTATGTGCAGTTGCTGAATTGATGTAGAACTTTGCTGGGTTCTTGGCATCCTTTGAACGGAATACAACATTCTTGTTGCAGTCTATCCATGTGCCTTTCTTATCCTGCATATGTCCTCGACCTACATAGAGTGCTTCCTTAGGACCTAAGACATATTCCTTACCGTCTACAATTACAGAGCCTTCTCCAAGTCCGCAGTTAACGATTCCCATCTCTCTGTTGTAGAGGAAATATGGTTCCTTGATAGTTTTGTCAACAGAAAGTCCGAGAGCTGTGAAGTTCTCAAGCTTCAGTTCTTTGTTTACTGGCATTGCGCCTCCAAAGATGAAACGGTCATACTGTGAATAAGTGAGGTTAATCTCGTCTGCAGCCATCACCTTCTCCATTACGAAGCGCTCACGGAGTGTCTGTGTGTCGTAATGCATAACATCACGAGGATGGCAAGCTGTCTGGAATCGCACATTCTGCTGAGCGGATGCATTCAACCCACAGAGTGCCATTGCTGCTAAAATAAAAAGTTTCTTCATTTCTCTATTTTTTTATAAATAAGGGTTATTATTGCGAAAAGTGTATTTGCTAAAATCGTGCAGTAAAGTACTAAAATGCTAAGATTTATTTCTTTGATATACGCTTCCTATTCCATACAACAAGAGCTGCGGTGAGGAGGGTAAGGATAGCAGCACCGATATAGTTCAGATACTTGCAACAAACATAGATAAGTGTTGAGAGCGGACTTGACGCGAAATCAAGAGCACCTGCCTGGAAACCTGATGGCACAGCAACGGAAGCATCTTCTGGATGAGCAACAGCAACACTATGGGCTGCAGAGGTGAAATCACCTGCCATAAGAGTTACAAAGTAAAGTCCTAAGGCTATCACCACAAGTCCTACGATGAAAGAGCGCAACACATTTCCGTTTGTATATGGGAGAATCATCACAAAGACATAGAACATTCCAGCAAGGGAAGCAAGTGGAAGGAACTGATTGCCAGGGAGTACAACTGCAAGCACGAGGGTTACAGGGATAAGGAGGAGAGAAACAACGAGTGTTGTAGGATGCCCAATAACAAGTGCTGGAGACATACCGATATACAATTCCTTGTCAGCACCGAATTTCTTTGCAATAAGCTCTCTTGTAGCGTCAGAGATTGGTTTAAGACCTTCAATAAATAGGCTGGTGATTCGAGGGATAAGCTCCATAACGGCTCCCATTTTTATTCCAAGTCCGAGAGTGGCAGGGATGTTGTTTATCATCTCGTCAGTGTCTTTGCAGGCAAGGCAACCAATAATTATTCCGATGATAACACCAAGGAAGAGCGGTTCACCAAAAAGTCCGAACTTCTTCTTCATTCCCTCTGAGTCAATATGCACCTTGTTGATGCCTGGAACATAGTCAAGACCTTTGTTGATTACAACAGCGAAAGGCATGAAACCTTGACAGAAAGGCTGAGGGATAGAAATTCCCTCCATTCCTGGATAGAATTTCTGGAATTTCTTTGCGGTTATGTCTGCAAGCACAAGTGTAACGATATAGCAGATGATTGCTGCAAAGAATCCCCAAGCAACAGAATCTGTCATAAAATATACAACAGCTCCGATGAATGCGAAATGCCAGTAGTTCCAAAGGTCGATGTTCACTGTGCGTGTACATCCAAGCAGCAACAACACGAGGTTAACACCGAGGCAGACAGGAATTATGAATGAACCGACAAGTGTATTGTAAGCCACAGAAGCAGCTGCTGGCCATCCCATGTCAAACACCTGAAGTTCCAAGCCATATATCTCCACCACCTTTGAAAGGGCAGGACCAAGGGAGCTGGTGAGCAAGGCGGTGATAACACTAAGACCAACGAAACCAACTCCAACATAGAGACCACTCTTTAGGGCCTTTGAAAATTTGATACCGATGCAAACTCCGAGAATTGTGAAGATTACAGGCATCATTACTGCGGCACCAAGGCCGATGATGTAAGAAAAAACAGATTCCATTCGTTCGTTTGTAAAAAGATTTTTATATTCGTAATTGAAAAGGGGATTTATCTTGCCTTAATTAAAAAATACGAGTGAAGCAACTGATTTACTTACCCTTAGCAATAGATATTTTTACTGGATTCATAACATCTTCCTTCCAATCAGCAAGATGCGAGAACCAGGCTTTGCTATCTGGGAAACCAAAGCTTTCTATGTCGCAGGTGGCAGAGAACCAATAGTGCAGGCGATCACTCTTTGTTCCTAAAAGAGCAACATATGCCTGATCGGGATTCTTCTCCTTTCCATTGGTGAAATGCGAATCGCCTTTGTAATATTGTTTTGGAATACAAACAGCAAGACCGACAGTATGCTCATCGTAAACCTTTGGATTGTTTCCTGCCAATGCCCTACCCCAGCAAGCTCGGATGCCAGAATTGTCTGAGTATGATTCTGAACCTACTATATCTGTAACACCTGTAGAAAGTCTAAGATCTCCTACATTTCTCGAGAACTTTACCTCTACTAAAACATCTCTGTGACCAGCATAGAGGATATAACGTGTGCGAACATCTACAGGCTTTGATTCCGGAGAAATCTTCCATCCCCTATTTACCGTCTCGATTATCGTGCGGAGAGGTCCTGCCGCAGCAAGGGTATATGTTCTTGAACGTACATTCTCGAACATTACTGATGTTGTACCATTCCAGCCATGCATGGTTCCGCAACCATATGTGCTTCCAGTATATAGTACATCGTCTCCGTAAGTGGTTGACTTCTGCTCCTTGGTAGGATAGAACTGTGTCTCGGAAAGTTCAAGTTGCTTGTTCTTGTGACCATAATAATCTACTGACTGGCGATGGTCGCAGTAGATACGGAAGCCAACATATTCGCTTTCAAGCAAAGGGCCGTGAGGATACACATACTGGTAAGAATTACTGCTGGCAGGAACTGTCAGCGAGAGGATAGGCAGATGTTTCTGATTCTTTGCAGAACGGTCACGGATAGCAATGGCTCCGTACACTCTGGATTTATAGTTTCGTGGAGCACCTTCTTCTGATATAGTAATAGAATAAACCTTCTTTTCCTTACCTTTCAAATCGGCAAGAAAAATAAGCTCATCGTATTCTCCATCTTGGTCAAAGTCATCAAGCTGACAAGGAATTTCTGTTCCGTTGCATGTCACCAAGGCTGTAGCAACCTGAATATCATCCGACAGTTCATCTTCTATATCAATGACTACTGGCATGTCTCTGCGTTCTATGCCAAGAGTGTTGGCAACCGTTACAGAAAACACCTTGCTCTTAGCTGAGAGAGTTGTGCAAAGAGCCATAATGAACATCATAAGAATTGTTTTTCTCATAGCGTGTCTTTTTTCGTAAACAAAGATTTGGTGGTGAACATAAAACCGACCTTATAGCGATTTCTGTGCAAAGTTACATTATTTTAATGATATAAGCAAATTTCTATAGAGAATAATTTATCTTAAGACGAAAAGAGTGAAAAATAAAACGGAGAAATCGTATAGAATAGCGCATAATTCATATTTCAAGGGCGATAAATGTAACTCTGAAAAGTCGAGGAAGGCTATTTTGAATAGGAGGGAAGACTAAATAATAAAGTTAGTAAGAATCAGTCAGTAAGAGAAGCAAAGAATCAGTTAGGAAAAGAAGTGAAGAATCAATCTGGAAGAGAAGTGAAGAATCAGTTAGGAAAAGAAGTGAAGACTGCTCAAAAAAAATTGCGGAGTATGAAAAAAAGGGTGTGCAAAATTTGCACACCCTAATGAAGATTTTATTTTTTAATAGGTAACACCTGTTTTCCAAAAGAATCTGTATTTTTATACATCAACGATATCGCTATCGAAGTCGAGAACATTACGCTTGTTTGCCTGCATGCGCTCATACTCTTCCTTGCTACCTACAATTATCTTCTCAAATTCACGAAGACCAGTACCAGCAGGGATAAGGTGACCTGCAATAACGTTCTCCTTCATGCCTACAAGGTGATCGGACTTGCCGCGGATGGCTGCCTCGTTGAGAACCTTCGTTGTCTCCTGGAATGATGCAGCAGACATGAAAGATTTCGTGGCAAGGGCAGCACGCGTGATACCCTGAAGAATCTGGGTAGAGGTAGCTGGGATTGCATCACGAACAACAACAGGCTTCAAGTCACGACGCTTGAGGCTGGAGTTCTCGTCACGGAGGCGGCGTGCGGTGACAATCTGTCCCTTGTGGAGATTTTCTGAGTCACCAGCATCAACAACAACCTTCTTGCCCCAAATGCGGTCGTTCTCCTCGCGGAAGTCAAGCTTGTCAACAAGCTCCTGCTCGAGGAAGTTGGTATCTCCAGGCTCGTCAATCTGCACCTTTCTCATCATCTGGCGAACGATAATCTCAAAGTGCTTCTCGTTGATCTTCACACCCTGAAGGCGGTAAACGCCTTGTACCTCGTTAACGATGTATTCCTGTACAGCCGTAGGACCCTTGATGGCAAGGATATCGCCTGGAGTAATAACACCGTCAGAAAGTGGTGTTCCTGCGCGAACAGCATCATGCTCCTGCACGAGAATCTGCTTTGACTGCGAGATTAGATATTTACGCTGGTCTCCAGTCTTAGAGGTTACAATTACCTCACGGTTTCCTCGACGAATCTTACCCATTGTCACCTCACCGTCGATTTCACTTACAACGGCTGGGTTTGATGGATTTCTTGCCTCGAAGAGCTCTGTAACTCGTGGAAGACCACCAGTGATATCACCTACCTTTGCCACGTTACGTGGAATCTTCACAAGTGTGGTACCTGTAGAAATACATGCTCCATCCTCTACAACCACGTGTCCGTCACGAGGGAAGTAGTATGTTCCTAATACCTCTCCTGCATCGTCCAAGACATCACAGGTAGGCACAAGGCTACGATCTTTAGAGTCGATGATGATCTTCTCGGTAAGACCTGTTGTATCGTCGGTCTCAGCACGGAATGTCTTACCTTCAACAACGGCATTGAAACGGAGCGTACCGGCATATTCAGATACAATGACAGCATTGAATGGGTCCCAGCGTGCAATCACATCGCCTTTCTTTACGATATCGCCATGCTTGAAGTAAAGCGAAGCACCATAAGGAACATTCTGGTTTGAGAGAGCTATTCCTGTGTTAGGATCTACGAAACGAACCTCGGCAAGACGGCTCACAACCATCTGGCAGTCAACACTAAGTCCTTCACTGTCATCAACAAAAGGAACGGTACGAAGCTCGTCAAACTCAAGACGCACATCTCCCTTTGCAATAATCGTAGCATTGGCAGCTGCATTACCGGCAACACCACCTGCGTGGAATGTACGGAGAGTAAGCTGAGTACCTGGCTCACCAATAGCCTGAGCAGCAATGACACCAACAGCCTCACCCTTCTGAACCATCTTTGCCGTAGCAAGGTTACGTCCGTAGCACTTTCTACAAACTCCTGAGCGAGACTCACATGTGAGCACTGAACGTATTTCTACACTCTCAATACCCGCATCTTCGATAGCTTTTGCACGTGCTTCGGTAATCTCCTCACCAGCAGCGCAGATAGTGTTTCCTGTATGTGGGTCAAGGATATCGTGTACTGATACACGACCGAGAATACGACTTGAAAGAGATGCGATAATCTCATCGCCACTCTTCAGAGCTGTGCAGTTAAGACCACGGAGCGTGCCACAATCTTCCTCATTGATAATCACATCATGTGAAACGTCTACGAGACGACGAGTAAGGTAACCAGCGTCTGCCGTCTTCATGGCAGTATCAGCAAGACCCTTACGAGCACCGTGAGAAGCAATGAAGTACTCCAGCACTGACATTCCTTCCTTAAAGTTAGAAAGAATTGGGTTTTCAATTGTAGAACGGTCGTCGGCACCTGCCTTCTGTGGTTTTGCCATAAGACCACGGATTCCTGAGAGCTGCTTAATCTGGTCTTTAGAACCACGGGCTCCAGAGTCGAGCATCATAAACACGGCATTGAAGCCTTGGTCGGCCTCGGTCATCTCCTTCATAAGGATATTACCGATATCGTTGTTTACGTGTGTCCAAGTGTCGATAACCTGGTTGTAACGCTCTGTATCGGTTATGAAGCCCATCTCGTAGTTTGCGGTTATCTGCTTAACTTCCTCATTACCACGGCGGATAAGTTCTTCCTTCTCTGGTGGTATGATGATATCATCGAGGTTGAAGGAAAGTCCTGCCTGATAAGCCATGCGGTAGCCAAGATTCTTGATACCGTCAAGGAACTCACAGGCACGTGCGAAACCAACTACCTTGATAACGTCAGAGATGATATCACGAAGTGAGGACTTTGAGATGATCTTATTTACGAAGCCCATCTCGTCAGGAATAATGTCATTAACAATGACACGACCCACAGATGTCTCAACCATGTGACGAACGCGTTTTCCGGCTACAATGTCGTTTACCACAACCTTCACCTGAGCATGAAGAGCAAGTTTCTTATCGTTATAAGCAATGATAGCCTCTTCAGGACCGTAGAAGGTGAGTCCCTCACCCTTAGCGCCCGGACGAATCTTTGTGATATAGTAAAGACCGAGAACCATATCCTGTGAAGGCACAGTGATAGGAGCGCCGTTTGCTGGATTCAGAATATTGTGGCTCTGGAGCATAAGAATCTGAGCCTCAAGGATGGCCTCATTGGAGAGAGGGAGATGGACAGCCATCTGGTCTCCGTCGAAGTCGGCATTGAACGCAGTACAAGCAAGTGGGTGCAGCTGAATAGCCTTTCCCTCAATCATCTTTGGCTGGAAAGCCTGAATACCAAGACGGTGGAGTGTAGGAGCACGGTTCAAAAGCACCGGATGACCCTTCATAACATTCTCGAGAATATCGAAGATGATTGGCTCGCGGCGATCAACAATTCTCTTTGCAGACTTAACAGTCTTTACAATTCCACGCTCTATAAGCTTGCGGATAATGAATGGCTTGTACAATTCAGCTGCCATAAGCTTTGGAAGACCACACTCGCCCATCTTCAACTCAGGACCTACCACGATTACGGAACGTGCTGAATAGTCAACACGCTTACCGAGGAGGTTCTGACGGAAACGACCCGCCTTACCCTTCAGTGAGTCAGAGAGAGACTTCAATGGACGGTTGCTCTCGCTCTTTACGGCAGAAGCCTTGCGACTGTTGTCAAAGAGGGAGTCAACAGCCTCCTGAAGCATACGCTTCTCATTTCGGAGAATAACCTCTGGAGCGTGAATCTCCATAAGTCTCTTAAGACGATTGTTACGGATGATTACACGACGGTAGAGGTCGTTGAGGTCAGAAGTAGCAAAGCGTCCACCATCGAGAGGAACGAGTGGGCGGAGTTCTGGTGGGGTTACCGGGAGAATCTTGAGAATCATCCACTCTGGACGGTTTATCTCACGGCTTGAGCGGAATGCCTCTACTACCTGTAGTCGTTTGAGAGCTTCTGTCTTTCTCTGCTGTGAAGAGTCGCTGTTAGCACGGTCACGAAGTTCGTATGAAAGTTCATCAAGGTCAATATTCTGCAGCAGGATATAGATAGCCTCTGCACCCATTTTCACGATGAACTTATTAGGATCTTCATCTGGAAGAAGGTCATTGCTCTCAGGGAGAATATTCTCATCGTAGAGCTTAGCGAGTTCATCCTCAGAGAGGAGGTCCATAGTGCGGAAGACATTATCCTCCACAGTGCGTTCATCGTCGTCTCCCTTAGGGCCAAGTATACCTGGCTGAATGACAACATACTTCTCGTAATAGATTACTGCCTCAAGCTTCTTTGTAGGCATACCGAGAAGATAACCTATCTTGCTTGGCAAAGAGCGGAAATACCAGATATGTGCAACAGGCACAACGAGCTCGATGTGTCCAGAACGCTCACGACGTACCTTCTTCTCCGTAACCTCCACACCACAACGGTCGCAGACGATGCCGCGATATCTAATTCTCTTGTACTTTCCGCATGCGCATTCAAAGTCCTTTGTAGGACCAAAGATGCGCTCACAGAAGAGACCGTCGCGCTCTGGCTTATAGGTACGGTAGTTAATGGTCTCTGGCTTTGTCACCTCGCCATAGGAGTTTGCGAGAATTTCCTCTGGAGAAGCAATACCAATGGTTATCTTGGTAAAATTATTCTTTATCTTTGTTTCTTTCTTGGAAGCCATATTGTTTCTTCTAAGTTTTGGTGAGATGTAACGGTAACGGTATCTTACAACCATTACCCGTTACATTCCTTATATTAGTCAAGCTTAATGCTGAGTCCGAGACCACGCAATTCGTGAAGGAGGACATTGAGAGATTCAGGAATTCCGGCAGCAGGCATTGCGTCGCCTTTAACGATTGCTTCGTAAGAACGGCTACGACCTGTAACATCGTCAGACTTCACTGTGAGAATCTCCTGGAGTACATGGCTGGCACCGAATGCTTCGAGTGCCCAAACCTCCATCTCTCCGAATCGCTGTCCACCAAACTGCGCTTTACCGCCGAGCGGCTGTTGCGTAATGAGCGAGTAAGGACCAATAGAACGAGCGTGCATCTTATCCTCTACCATGTGTCCAAGCTTGAGGAAGTATGTGATACCAACTGTTGCCGGCTGGTCGAAACGTTCTCCTGTCTCACCGTCATAGAGGTGTGTAGAGCAGTAGCGTGGAAGTCCTGCCTTGTCGGTCCACTCGTTGAGGTCGTCAAGCTTTGCTCCGTCGAAAATTGGAGTTGCAAACTTCACACCGAGTCGCTTTCCGGCAGCACCGAGCACAGCCTCGAAAATCTGACCGAGGTTCATTCGTGAAGGCACACCGAGCGGGTTAAGCACAAGGTCAACAGGGCGTCCGTCCTCAAGGAAAGGCATATCCTCTTGACGCACCACCTTAGAGACGATACCCTTGTTACCGTGACGTCCTGCAAGCTTATCACCAACACCGATCTTACGCTTCTTGGCTATATATACCTTTGCCATATGGAGAATTCCTGATGGCAGCTCGTCACCGATGGTGATGGCATACTTGCGTCTCTTCAGTTCAGCGTCAAGGAGCTTATACTTGCGGATATAGTTCATGATAAGCTTCTGGATGAGCATATTGGCATGCTCGTCTTCTGTCCATCCATTTGACTGTATTCCGTCAAACTCAAGGTTTGCAAGCATGGTGGCAGTGAACTTCGCACCCTTGGCGATAATCTCTGCACCAGTATAGTCCTTGATGCCCATAGAAGTTTTCTCGTCAGTGAGAGTGAGAAGCTTATCAATGAGAATTTCCTTGAGGTCGCGGTTCTTTGCCTGATATTCCTCGTCAATCTTTGCAAGGACAACCTTATCCTGCTTCTTTGACTCACGGGTCTTTATAGCGCGAGAGAAGAGTTTCTTGTCGATTACAACTCCTGAGAGTGAAGGGTTTGCCTTGAGAGAAGAATCCTTCACGTCACCAGCCTTGTCACCGAAGATCGCACGAAGGAGCTTTTCTTCTGGAGAAGGGTCGCTTTCTCCCTTTGGTGAGATCTTTCCAATCATGATATCTCCTGGCTCCACGCGAGCACCGATTCGAATGATACCGTTGTCGTCAAGATCCTTTGTTGCTTCCTCTGAGACATTTGGGATATCAGCTGTGAATTCCTCTACACCACGCTTTGTCTCACGAACATCGAGAGAATATTCATCGACATGCACAGAGGTAAGGATATCTTCACGAACAATACGCTCGTTGAGAACGATGGCATCCTCGTAGTTGTAACCCTTCCAAGGCATGTAAGCCACAAGGAGGTTACGACCGAGAGCGAGCTCGCCATCCTCTGTTGCATAGCCTTCTGTAAGGATGTCTCCTGCCTTTACTCGCTGTCCCTTCTCGCATATTGGGCGAAGGTCGATAACCATGTTCTGGTTCGTGCGGCGGAACTTAGGAATGCGGTATTCTTTGAGAGCAGGTTCGAAGCTTACAAACTCTTCCTCTTCAGTGCGATCGTAGAGAATACGGATGGTAGTAGCGTCAACATATTCAATGACGCCCTCACCCTCTGCAGTAACCATTGTTCGAGAGTCCTCACAAATTTGCTTCTCCAAACCAGTACCTACGATAGGAGCATCGTTATGTATAAGAGGAACTGCCTGGCGCATCATGTTACATCCCATCAACGCACGGTGACCGTCATCATGCTCAAGGAATGGAATAAGTCCGGCAGAAACAGATGCTATCTGCTGTGGAGCAACGTCCATAAGGTCTACCTGAGAAGGAGGAACAACAGGGAAGTCTGCATCCTGACGACACTTAACGACCTCACGAATGAAGGTACCGTCGTCGTTCAGAGGAGCATTTCCCTGACCAATGATATGTTTTTCCTCTTCCTCTGCAGTAAGGTAAACAACATTGTCGTTGTTGAGGTCTACAACAGAATCCACAACCTTACGGTAAGGAGTTTCAATGAAACCGAGGTCGTTGATTTGTGCATACATACAGAGAGAAGAGATAAGACCAATGTTTGGTCCTTCAGGGCTCTCGATAGGGCAGAGACGACCGTAGTGTGTATAGTGTACGTCACGAACCTCGAAACCAGCACGCTCACGAGACAGACCACCAGGACCGAGTGCAGAGAGACGACGCTTGTGAGTCACCTCAGCAAGTGGGTTCGTCTGATCCATGAACTGTGAGAGAGGGTTTGTTCCAAAGAACGAGTTTATGACGCTGGAGATTGTCTTTGCATTGATAAGGTCGGTAGGTGTGAACACCTCATTATCACGCACGTTCATTCTCTCACGGATAGTGCGGCTCATACGAGCGAGACCAATAGAGAACTGGTTTGCGAGTTGCTCTCCTACTGTCTTCACACGACGGTTAGAGAGGTGGTCGATATCATCTACCGTTGCACTACTGTTGATGAGGTTGATGAGATACTTGATAATGCAGATAATGTCTTCCTTAGTAAGAATGCGGACATCCATATCAGTATTCAGGTTCAACTTCTTGTTGATACGGTAACGTCCTACCTCGCCAAGATCATATCGTTTGTCTGAGAAGAACAGGTTCTGAATAACCTCACGAGCAGAAGCTTCATCTGCAGGGTCTGCATTGCGTAACTGTCGGTAGATATAGTAAACAGCCTCCTTCTCAGAGTTTGACGTATCTTTCGAGAGTGTGTTGAAGATGATGGAATACTTACTAGCATTCTCCTCGTCTCTGGTAAGAAGAATTGTGGAAACGTTGCTATCGAGAATATCCTCGACATTATCTTCACTGATTACCGTGCCACGTTCAATAATGACATCATTACGTTCGATAGATACAACCTCGCCAGTGTCCTCATCGGCATAGTCCTCATACCAGCTCTTCATGATGTTCGCAGCAAGAGTGCGACCGATACAGTCGTTGAGGTTCTTCTTCGTAACCTTCACCTCTTCAGCCAGGTTGAAAATTTCAAGAATATCCTTATCCTTTTCGTAACCGATGGCACGAAGGAGAGTGGTTACAGGCAACTTCTTCTTACGGTCAATGTATGCATACATCACGTTATTGATATCAGTAGCAAACTCTATCCAAGAACCCTTGAAAGGAATTATTCGTGCAGAATAGAGAACAGTACCGTTAGCATGAATTCCCTGTCCGAAGAACACACCAGGAGAACGGTGCAGCTGTGCAACAACAACACGCTCAGCACCATTAATAACAAACGTGCCATTGCTGGTCATGTATGGAATAGTGCCAAGGAACACATCCTGAGTGACTGGAGCGAAGTCCTCGTGGTCAGGGTCGGTACAATAAAGCTTCATACGCGCTTTCATTGGTACACTATATGTCAAACCGCGTTCGAGACATTCTTCAATAGAATAGCGAGGCGGGTCAATATAGTAGTCAAGGAATTCGAGCACGAAGTTATTGCGAGTGTCGGTAATAGGGAAGTTCTCAGCGAACACCTTATACAGACCATCGTTCTTACGTTCCTCAGGCGGAGTATCTAACTGAAGGAAGTCCTTGAAGGACTCGAGCTGCACATCGAGAAAATCCGGATAAGGCATCGGATTCTTCACTCTGGCGAAATTTACTCTGTTATTAATAACTTTAGTTGCCATCAAAAATTGTTGATATTATATAAAAGAGAGCCGTTAATGAGTGTGTCACTCAATCTCCGGCGTTTGCATCGTCAAGGTTGGATAAAAATCCAAAATAGGAGGTTCTCCTATTCAGAGTTATACTTTTAGAGGTGTTTCAAGCAAATGTCTGATTTCCGAAATTCTTCTTTCCTCATATTATAGAGAAAAGAGGGAAACAGTTATGTGATGGGGTGAAACAAACAGAAAGGTTAAGACCCCTCTACTTGAGAGATCTTAACCTATTGTATTTTTTTTCTAAACTGAGTTAGAAGCGATGTTTCGGTTGCACAAGATTACTTGAGCTCTACCTTTGCACCAGCCTCCTCAATAGCCTTCTTCAGGTTCTCAGCCTCGTCCTTAGAGAGACCTTCCTTAAGAGTTGAAGGAGCGCCGTCTACGAGGTCCTTAGCCTCCTTAAGTCCAAGACCACAAGCCTCCTTAACAGCCTTTACTACTGCGAGCTTAGCGCCACCAACCTCAGCGAGAACAACATTGAAAGATGTCTTCTCCTCTGCTGCTGCCTCACCGCCAGCTACAGGACCAGCAGCAACAGCTACAGCTGCTGCAGCAGGCTCAATACCATAAGTCTCTTTGAGCTCCTTAGCAAGCTCGTTTACTTCTGCAACAGTAAGGTTAACCAACTGTTCTGCAATTGCCTTAATATCTGCCATTTTCTTAAATATATTTAATTTGTTATTAATCTATTGAAATAATTATTATGATGGTAATGCTTTGGGGCGCAAAACCGAATCCCTATTATATGTCTTAACGTTCCTCGAGAGTCTGAAGCAGACCGTGAATCTTGTTGCCTGCAGAACCCTGAAGTGCAGAGATAACGTTCTTTGCTGGACTCTGAAGGAGAGCGATAACATCTGCAATAAGCTCGTTCTTGCTCTTGATGTTTGCAAGAGCCTCAAGCTGATCAGCACCCACAAAGAAAGTCTCCTCAGCATAAGCAGACTTAAGAGCAGGAACACCTGCCTTCTTATAGTCCTTAAGGAGTTTGCCAGGAACGTTTGCAGTCTCTGTGAAGAGAACAGCAGTGTTGCCTACAAGTGTGTCGTAGAGTGGAGAGTAGTCAATCTCAGATGCCTCAAAAGCCTTGCGAAGAAGATTGTTCTTTACAACAACCATCTTGATCTCGCTCTGGAAGCACTTGCGACGGAGGTCACTGGTAGCCTGCGCATTCAGTCCTGTAACGTCAACGACATAGAAATGTGGATAAGCCTGGAGCTTCTCGCCGAGTTCAGCGATGACAGTATTCTTTACTTCCTTTTTCATTTTACAAAACTTTTAGAGTTATTCAACTGATTTTGGATCAACCTTGATACCCTTACTCATTGTGCTTGAAATAAAGATACTCTTGATATAAGTTCCCTTAGCAGCAGCTGGCTTGAGCTTGATGATTGTCTGTATAAACTCCTTAGCGTTCTCGAAGATCTTCTCAGAAGAGAAAGAAATCTTGCCGATAGAAGCGTGAACGATACCGGTCTTGTCAACCTTGAAGTCGATCTTACCAGCCTTGACGTCCTTAACAGCCTTTGCCACGTCCATAGTAACAGTACCGCTCTTTGGGTTTGGCATAAGTCCACGAGGACCGAGGATACGGCCGAGAGGACCAATCTTACCCATGCAAGAAGGCATTGTGATGATAACATCAACATCTGTCCAACCGCCCTTGATCTTCTCAACATATTCGTCGAGACCAACGTAGTCAGCACCAGCCTCCTTAGCTGCAGATTCCTGATCAGGAGTACAGAGGGCAAGCACACGTACAGTCTTACCAGTTCCGTTAGGGAGTGTCACCACGCCACGAACCATCTGGTTAGCCTTACGAGGGTCAACGCCAAGACGTACATCGATATCAAGAGAAGCGTCGAACTTTGTAGTAGTGATTTCCTTTACAAGTTCAGAAGCCTCCTTGAGAGTGTACGCTTTGCCTACCTCAATCTTGTCAGCTACGGCTTTTTGATTTTTTGTCAGTTTACTCATTTTTTCTGAAGTTTTTTCGGTACAAGCGCCAGAATCATGTTCTGGCTCCCGGAATTGTTAATTTTAAGCAGGAAAATCACCTTTGACAGTGATACCCATACTACGTGCTGTTCCTGCAATGAGCTTCATCGCAGCCTCTACTGTAAAGCAGTTGAGGTCCTTGAGTTTATCTTCTGCAATAGTGCGAATCTGATCCCATGTAACCTCTGCAACCTTCTTACGGTTAGGCTGGTCAGAACCAGACTTTACTTTTGCCAACTCCTTGAGCTGCACAGCAGCTGGAGAAGTCTTAATCTCAAAGGTGAATGACTTGTCAGCGTAGTAAGTGATAACGACAGGAAGAACTTTTCCAGCCTTATCCTGGGTACGGGCATTGAACTCCTTGCAGAATCCCATGATATTGATACCCTTAGAACCCAGAGCAGGTCCTACTGGTGGTGAAGGATTCGCAGCGCCACCCTTAATCTGTAATTTGATTAATCCAGCAACTTCTTTAGCCATTTTCTTTGTTATATTAAAAATGATTTATATATAAAGAATTTCCCGTACGTAACTACAGTACTATTCTTTTTCAACCTGCGTAAAACCAAGTTCTAACGGAGTTTTACGTCCGAAGATCTTGACCATTACCTTAAGTTTATGCTTCTCCACGTTCACCTCTTCAATGATGCCAGTAAAGCCACTGAACGGACCGTCCATAACTTTCACTGTCTCATCAACCATGTAAGGAACGTCTGTTTCTTCTACAAAAATAGTTTCTTCTGCAGTTCCTAACATACGATTAATTTCAGACTGGCGTACAGGAGTTGGCGTATCGGTACCTCCGAGGAAGCCAAGCACATTAGGCATAAAGCGAATAAGAGAAGCGATGTCACCCATTAGATTTGCCTGTATGAAGACATATCCAGGAAGTGAGACCTTCTCTTTTACAACACGTTTTCCATTACGCAAAGAAGCATGCTTCTCAAGTGGTATTAATACTTGTGAAACATTCTTTGACAATAAATCGTTGTGTTTCTGCTCTGCCTCGATGTATTCTTTAACCTTTTCCTCTTTGCCACTGACAGCCTTGAGTACATACCAATTAAAACCTTTTTCAGCCATATAGAATGGATTGATTAATTAGGATAAATGGTAGTCATGACAAACTTAAACACGCTGTCCATAGCAAACACAACAAGTGCAATGACAAGGGAAGCAGATAAAACAACCACTGCACTGTGAGTAAGCTGCTGGCGCGTAGGCCAAGTAGTTTTATGCGCAAGTTCGTCGTAACAAACCTTGCAATATTGGATGCAATTATTAATTATCTTCTTAAACATAATTGTATTAATTTGCACGAGAGGCAGGAATCGAACCCACATTGACGGTTTTGGAGACCGCTCTCCTACCATTGGAGGACTCTCGTAAGTGTTCCCGACATTTTCAGACGGGAACTATCTGATTTTAAACTTCAGCAAGTTTTGTTGAAGGAATTAATCCTCGTATACCTCTGTGATCTGGCCAGAACCTACTGTACGACCACCCTCACGGATAGCGAAGCGGAGACCTGCGTTGAGAGCAACAGCGTAGATAAGCTCTACGGTGATCTCTACGTTATCACCAGGCATTACCATCTCTACACCAGCTGGGAGAGAGATCTCACCTGTACAGTCCATTGTACGGAGGTAGAACTGTGGGCGATACTTGTTTCCGAATGGAGTATGACGTCCACCCTCTTCCTTCTTAAGAACGTAGATAGAAGCCTTGAACTTCTTGAAAGGCTTGATCTGTCCTGGATGGCAGAGAACCATACCACGCTTGATTTCCTTCTTGTCGATACCACGAAGGAGGAGACCAACGTTATCACCAGCCTGACCCTCATCGAGGAGCTTGCGGAACATCTCAACACCTGTTACGACAGACTTCTTATCCTCACCGAGACCAAGGAGCTCAACCTCGTCACCTACGTGGATACGACCAGTCTCGATACGACCAGTAGCAACAGTACCACGACCTGTGATTGAGAATACATCCTCAACTGGCATAAGGAATGGTTTGTCAAGGTCACGTGGAGGATCCTGAATCCATGTATCACAAGCATCCATGAGCTCCATTACCTTCTCTTCCCACTGTGGAACACCGTTGAGTGCACCAAGTGCAGAACCGCGAATGATTGGAGTGTTATCGCCATCGAAGTCATACTGATCGAGAAGTTCACGCATCTCCATCTCAACGAGCTCAAGCATTTCCTCATCGTCAACCATATCACACTTGTTGAGGAAAACAACAAGGCGAGGAACGTTTACCTGACGAGCGAGAAGAACGTGCTCGCGTGTCTGTGGCATAGGACCATCAGTAGCAGCAACTACGATAATCGCACCGTCCATCTGAGCAGCACCAGTAACCATGTTCTTTACATAGTCGGCGTGTCCCGGACAGTCTACGTGAGCATAGTGACGGTTTGCTGTCTGATACTCAACGTGAGCTGTGTTGATAGTGATACCACGCTCCTTCTCCTCTGGAGCATTATCAATCTGATCGAAAGACTTAACCTCTGAAAGACCCTTCTTAGCAA
>CALZTP010000066.1 GCA_945829115.1 uncultured bacterium
GACATGATTGTGCAAGACTGGAACTACTGGCCTGAAGGATGGGGATATATGAAGATGAACCCGAAATACTATCCTGACCCAAAGGCGCTGGCAGACTCCATTCATGCCATGAACGCAAAGCTGATGGTGAGCATTTGGCCCAACCCACAGTACTGTCCGCAGGAAAGAGATTTTAGAGAGAAAGGATATATGCTCGAACATTCTGTCTACGATGCCTTCAACCCAGAGGCAAGGAAACACTATTGGAAATATGCCTACGAGGAGTTCTTCTCAAAGGGTTTCGATGCCTGGTGGTGCGACAGCAGTGAACCGCTCGATGGCGATTGGAACAAGATTCCAGAACCTATTGAAGGAAAGGCATATGGATGGAACGACCATGAGCGTCGATGGCATTTGAACAAAGATATTCTCAGTGATGCTCTCGGTGCAGAGAGAAGCTCTCTGTATTCTCTTTACCATTCTAAAGGACTGTACGAAAACCAAAGACTGACGGGAACAGAGAAGCGTGTTCTGAACCTCACAAGAAGCAGTTTTGCTGGGCAACAGAGATATGCCACCGTGGTCTGGAATGGCGACACACATGCTTCATGGCAGTCGTTCCGCCAACAGATTCCTGCCGGACTGAACTATATGGCAACGGGAAATCCTTATTGGACGGTCGATGTGGGCTCGTTCTTCACTCGCAATGACAGTCGTAGGTGGTTCTACACGGGTGAGTTTCAGAAGGGTGTCGAGGAAGAGGAATACAGGGAGTATTACACGAGAATGTTTCAATGGGCAACCTTCCTACCAATGCTCAGAAGTCACGGCAGTGATACACCAAGGGAGATATGGAGATTCGGAGAACCGGGCACTGAATATTACGATGCTATCCTGAAGATGATTCGCCTGAGATACGAACTCTTGCCTTACATATACAGCATGGCAGCCCACCAAACTCTGTACAGCTATTCCATGGCTCGTATGCTGGCATTCGACTATCCTGACGACGAGGAGGTCTACGACATCAAGGACGAGTTCCTCTTTGGTGACATTCTCGTTTGTCCAGTCACTCATCCTCGCTCTGAAACAACCATTCGCAAGATTTATCTTCCTAAGGGAAACCAGTGGGTGGACTACTGGTCTAACAAACTCTACGACGGTGGACAGTGGCTTTCACTTGAAACAGATATTCACTCTCTTCCGCTCTTCGTAAAGGCAGGAACAATCATTCCTAAGGGAGAGGTGGTGGAATATTCTGCTGCTCAAGCCGATAAACAAATAACGATTGAGGTCTTCCCCGGTGCTGATGCTCAGTTCACACTCTATGAAGACTCTGGCGATGGCTATGAGTTTGAAAAAGGTGAATACCGTGAGACTGTTCTTTCGTGGAACGATCGTAAAAAGGAGTTGGTCGTAAACGGAAAAAAGAACAAACGCTTCATCGTGCGAGAAAGAATCCTCTGGTGACCGAAAAACATGCCAAGAATAAAAATTTTATAAATAATAGCACATTTCTTCTTCTTTTTTGAAAATAATTTGTATTTTTGCATGATACTTTCTGTAAAATTCAAAAAAGGAGAAGAACATTGCTTACCGTCTATAAAGCGTCAGCAGGGTCAGGAAAGACTTTCCGACTGGCTGTGGAATACATAAAGAAACTCATCATCTCTCCCGTGAGCTACGAAGGCATTCTCGCCGTGACGTTCACAAACAAGGCAACGGAAGAGATGAAGATGAGAATACTCTCTCAACTGTACGGACTGGCTTATAGCTTGCCCGACTCTAATCCGTACCTGAATGTCATGCTGCCAGAACTGCAGAAGGAGAATGAGGAAACTCCATTCGCAGATACGGCTGTAGATGCTGCTTTTGTTAGGAGAAGGGCGGCAATAGCGTTGAGAAACCTTCTTCACAACTACCATCAGTTTCGAGTGGAGACAATAGACAAATTCTTCCAATCGGTGCTGAGAAACTTAGCTCGTGAGCTCGACCTCACTCCAAACCTTCGAGTGGAAATTCGTGATGCGGAGGTTGTGGAAGAGGCTGTGGACCGTTGGATAGACAAACTCTCTGAGGGCGACAAGCAGATGGGGTGGATTCTTGACTATATCCGGCATTCCATGGACGATGAGAAGTCGTGGAACATCATCGGAAAGATAAAGTCGTTCGGAAAGGTGCTTCTCAGCGATGAATACAAGCAGATCTCTTCTCAACTAAACAAGGCAATAGAAAAGATTGAGTTCGGGGATTTCATAAAACTCCTTCGAAGGGAGATAACTGAAGGCAATGAGAAACTGAACAGAAAGGGAAAGGAACTCATTGCCTTGGCAGAGAGCAATGGTGTTGACCTTACCTCGCTGGCGCAGAAAGAGAAGGGTGTTGGTGGCTTCATTCTGAAAATGCCAAAGATGAAGATCACGGAGTTGGCAACAAACAGTTACGTAACAAAGGCTCTAAACGCTGACGATACAAACGCTGACGCATGGGTGGGAAAGAAAGGGGTGGCTTCTGTCAGGGAGGTGTGCCGAACCCTACTCAAACCTGCTCTGCAGAATGCAATGCGAGAACTGGAACAGGCAAGGAGTCATGCTCGCTCTGCAAAGGTCACGCTGAACAACCTCTCTGCATTGCAGATGTTGCACGCCATAGAGGGTGAGATTTGGCAGAACAATCGTGAGCAAAACACGTTCCTGCTTTCCGACACGCAGATTCTTCTGTCGAAAATGATTGGGGAATACGACTCTCCTTTCATCTTTGAGAAAATTGGTGCACGACTGAAAAGCATCATGATCGACGAGTTTCAAGATACCTCCACCATTCAATGGAAGAATTTCAAGGTCTTGCTCGATGACTGCATGAGTCACGGCTACAAGAACTTGATTGTTGGCGATGTGAAGCAGAGCATCTACCGTTGGCGCTCAGGCGACTGGAGGTTGCTAAACAACATCGAGACGGCTTTCTCTGAGGAAGAACTGTCGCCACAATCCTTGCGCACAAACCGTCGCTCTGCCGTGAATGTGATTCGCTTTAACAACATGTTCTTCAAAAAAGCGATAGAGAAAATAACAGGAACGGGAGAAGAGAAGACAATCTCGGAGATGCTCGTAAAAGCATACGCTGACGTTGAACAAGACTATCCAGAGAACAAGAAGCACGAGGGATATGTCGAGGTGAAGATGATTGAAAAAGGCGATAGCAAGGAAGACACGGTGAAATATGTCTTCGAGACTGTCACCATGCTCGTAGAAAAAGGTTTTGCGCAATCTGATATCGCCGTACTGGTGAGAACGAGAAGCGACATCGCCTTGATTGTTAAGGAGTGCATGGAAGCGTTCGCAAGAGATGAGCGGGAGGAGGTGAGGCAACTAAAGTTTGTCTCCGACGAGGCTTTCCTGCTCAGCAATTCTTATGTGGCGAACATTCTCATTGATGCTCTCCGTCTACTCGTAAACCCTGACGATGTTCTTGCAAAAGCACGGTTGACGGTGAACTACGAAAGGGAGATTCTTCACAACAACGAACCGCAAGAAATGCTGCTGCGAGAAAAGGGACTGCCAAAGTGCTTCACAAACAATTACGACAGCCTGCGAAAAATGCCACTCTACCAAGTCTGCGAGCAACTCTGCATTCTGCTCTCTCTAACGGCTCCCGACGACCAGTGTGCTTATCTCTGTTCGTTCTTCGACAATCTCTGCGAGTTTTCTGAAAGAAACACGGCTGATGCTGCTTCTTTCCTGAAATATTGGGATGAGAGCATGAGAAACAAGAAAATCGAGAGCGACAGCACTGACGGCATCAGAATCCTCACCATCCATAAGAGTAAGGGCTTGGAATACAAAAACGTGATTGTGCCCTTCTGCGACTGGCAATTGGAAAAGGAGACATTGGTGTGGTGCAAGACATCTGAGGTTCCATTCTCCACCATCCCTTACATACCTGTAAGCGTGAACAAAAAAGAACTGGAGAACACCATCTTTTACAACGACTACCTCGTGGAGCATCTGCAGAATACAGTAGACAATATCAATCTTCTCTATGTTGCATTCACACGTGCCGTAGACAACTTGTTCATAACGGCAGAGAAGGGACAGAAAGAAACCTACCGTGGATGGCTCATTGAGGAGGTCATTAACAATCTCGACCCAAACTTCGGAGCACACTTTGAAAACGACACCATGACCTTCGGAGAACTGCTCATAAAGGAACGAAAAAAAGAGCAGACAGAAAATATCTTCATGCAACCAACAGAACCGCTGCAAATCTCCGTGGTGACAAACGCCAAAGAACCAGACTTCCGCGAGAGCAACCAAAGCAAGGCATTCACCCTTGCCGACGACGATGAGGAAGGACTCAACCGGGAGAGATACATCACAATGGGAAACATCCTCCATTTCCTCTTTTCGAACATACGCTCCTGGAACGATATCGACGATGCCATAAAGCAGTTAGAAATGGACGGAATGCTCTATAACGAAGAGATTTCTCCCACCCTACTGAGAAAGCATATCGAAAAGGCATTTAGAAACGAAACGGCAAAAAGGTGGTTCGACCCAGAATGGACTGTTTTCAATGAATGCACCATCTTGGAATACGATGCACGGAACAACACGTACTGTGAGCACAGGCCAGACCGTGTAATCACAAACGGCACAGAAACAATTGTCATTGATTTCAAGCTCTACTCGCTGAAAGACAGCTACACTGCTCAAGTGCAGAGATACATGCAGCTTCTAAAAAAAATGGGGCACAGCAACATTCACGGCTTTCTTTGGGCTATTGTGCCTGGAAAAATAAAAGAGATAAAAGCAAAATAAAGGCAGCCCCCAACACCCCTGCTGCCTGCCAGCAACACCCCTGCTTCCAGCCAGAAACACCCCTGCTGCCAGCCCCCGACACCACTGCCCTGTCTGGTATCTTTCGACCTGGTCGAAAGAAAGAAAAGAAACACCCCTGCTGCCTGCCAGCAAAACCCCTGCATTTAATGCCCAAAATTCCAAACACGTTCCCTCAATGAAAGCAAAAACATACATCCAACTTGTTGCCGAGAACCTCATAAAGCGATTTGGAAGAGACATGACCAAGGTTGCCGTTGTCTTCCCGAACAAGCGTGCTGCTTTGTTTCTCAACCAAGAGCTTGTAAAGGCAGCCTCAAAGGAATTTGGCGAGCAAGAAGAGACAGTGATCTGGAGCCCTACATACATCACCATCAGCGACCTCTTCAGAAACCACTCCTCTCTGCATGTTGCCGACCAAATCTTCCTCATCTGCCGACTCTACGATGTCTTCCAGCGCATCACGGGAAACTCTTCCGAGACCCTCGACCAATTCTACAACTGGGGAGCCCTACTCCTCTCCGACTTCGACGACATCGACAAGAACATGGCAGACGCAAGGAAAGTGTTCCAACTCCTTTCCGACCTTCACGAGCTCGACGACATCTCTTATCTTCAAGACAGTCAGAAAGAAGCGTTAAAGCAGTTCTTCTCTTCCTTCAACGGAGAAAACCCTTCAGTGATGAAAGAGAAATTCTTAAGACTATGGTCGAAACTCTTTGACATCTACACAGCCTTTCGTTCTTCACTCGCTGCCGACGGACTCGCCTACGAGGGCATGCTCTACCGTGAGGTGGCAGAGAACAACGGTATCGACTACGCGTTCGACACCTATTGCTTCATTGGCTTTAACATGTTGCAGGTGGTAGAGCAGAAGCTATTCCTGCACATGAAGAACATGGAGCCAAAGGGTCTACAGCCACGAGCCCTCTTCTTCTGGGACTACGACACATACTACATGAACCGCACTCACGAGGCAGGGCATTTCATCGGAGAATACCTATCGATGTTCCCAGACGCACTCGACGGAGAAGACAAGGAAAACCTTCTTGCCACAAAGAAAGAAAACGGAATAACCTTCGTCTCTGCCACCACAGAAAACCTGCAGGCAAGGTATGTGCACGACTGGCTGTTGGAAAACAACCGCTATCAGGCTGGGGCGAGAACAGCCATCGTTATGAGCGACGAGAAACTGCTCATGACCATTATTCGCTCCTTGCCAGAGGAGGTGGAGAAAGTGAACGTAACAACTGGCTTCCCTCTCTCACAAGCTACCGTCGTTTCTCTCCTGCAACATCTCATGGAACTGCAGACGGCAGGAAAGATCTCGGGAACAGACAAGTTCCTGATGCGTTACGTGAATCGCGTTCTTTGCCATCCCTACGCGCATATTCTCTCACCTCTCGCACCTGTTCTGCAGCAGAAAATCTCTAAGGAGAAGAATTTCTTCCCAGCAGAGGAATACCTGTGCTTAGACGACGGACTGCGTCTCCTCTTCGGAGACATTGACCATATTGGCTATGAAGGGAACCGAGCAGTGTCGATGAACATAAAACTGACACTCTGGCTGCAGAACATTCTGCAGAGAATAGCGAAGACCGACAGCTCTCTGCCAGCATTAGATAAAGAGTCCATCTTCCGCACACACCAGATTCTGCAACGTCTCTTGTCGCTTTCGATTGATGGCACTTTAGCCGTTGATATCTCCACATTCCGCAGACTGATAAAGCAGATCATCGACTCCACAACAGTTCCTTATCACGGTGAGCCAATCGAGGGAATCCAAATCATGGGCGTTCTGGAGACAAGGTGTCTCGATTTCGACCATATCCTCCTTCTCTCTTGCAATGAAGGAAACATGCCAAAGGGGGTCGACGACTCTTCTTTCATTCCACACAGCGTAAGGAAGGCACACGGTCTCACAACCGTAGAGAACAAAGTGGGAATATATTCCTATTACTTCCACCGACTACTACAAAGGTCATCAGACGTCACCATCACCTTCAACTCCTCTACAGAAGGAATAAACACTGGAGAGATGTCGCGCTTCATGCTGCAAATAATGGCTGAGAGCGGAATCTCTATTCGTCAGCGAAGCATAACCACAACACAGTCAACGAAAATCTCATCTCTTCGTAACATTCAGAAAGACAGCAACATAATGTCTATCATGAACGCAAGACTCGAAGAGAAAACAATCAGTCCGACAGAATTAGTCACCTACCTCCGCTGCCAGCAGAAATACTACTATCTGTACGTTCTCGGCTTAAGAACCGACAATGACCTCGAGCCAGACGAAATGGACAACATCTCCTTCGGACTTGTCTTCCACGAGGCAGCAAAAAGACTGTATAGCAAAATTTGCGACAGCTCGGGAGTGGTTCATGCAGAGGCTATCGACATTGTGAAGAAGGGAAACCAGCTGCTCATAGAGAGATGCATTGACGAGGCTTTCAGAAAAGAAGTCTTCAACATCACTGACGAAAGCTCTACCTACAAACCGCAATACACTGGTCTGCAGCTCATAAACAGAAGGGTGCTGATTCGTATGCTCAACGACCTCCTCGACTACGACCGTCACTTCACCCCCATCACCATCATCGGACTCGAAGACTCTGCAAGGGTTTACGGAAAGATTCCAGTGGAGATAAACGGAGAAATGAAGACAGTGAACATCGGTGGCATCATCGACCGTCTCGACATGATAAACATCGGAGGGGGAAGAAAGGTTATTAGGGTGGTTGACTACAAGACCGGACATAGTCTGCCAGGAAAGATGACCTCCGTTTCTGACGTCTTCCTACACGATACGATCGAGAAACATTCCGACTATTATTTCCAGACAATGATGTACAGCATTCTCGTAAGGCATAGCAGACGGTTAAATCCTAATCAGGAGCAGGTTGCCACCGCACTTTTCTACGCACAGAAAATTCGGCAAGCAGACTATTCTCCCTACCTGCAGATAGACGGTGAAGACATCATGAACATCGCTCTTCACGAGCAAGACTTCCTTCTGGAACTTCGCACTCTCATTGCAGAAATCAACAATCCAGAGATTCCGTTTGCTCCAAACGGTTCTGCAAGGAGTTGCGAGTTCTGCGACTTCCAAAATCTTTGTGGGAAATAAAAATTGGTGTGCATGGTTGTTTTTCTGTAACTCTTGCACTGCCCCATTTAGAAAAAAACACCTCTCACGAAACTTTATTTACATCATCTTCTCATATATGTGTGTGTACGCATAGAACTCAATGCACGAAAAAGAAAAAATGAAAAAAGAAGAATCATATATCGAGATACGCAACGCTCGTGTAAACAACCTGAAGAATATTTCCTTGCGCATTCCAAGGAATAAATTCATTGCCATTGCGGGTGTCTCTGGCTCTGGCAAATCGTCTCTCGCCTTCGACACACTCTATGCCGAGGGACAAAGACGATATGTGGAGTCTCTGTCAAGTTACGCCAGACAGTTCCTCGGACGTATGTCTAAGCCGGAATGCGACACCATAAAGGGTCTCCCTCCTGCCATTGCCGTTGAGCAGAAGGTCATCTCAAGGAATCCTCGCTCTACCGTAGGCACAAACACAGAGATCTACGAATACCTCCGCATTCTCTTTGCACGCATTGGCAGAACATTCTCTCCAGTGAGTGGTCAGGAGGTGAAGAAGCACAGTGTGGAGGATATCATAAACTGCATGCTCAGCTATCAGAAGGGAACAAAGTTTCTCGTGGCAACGAAGATGTCGGTTCCTGAAGGGCGCACTGTGGGAAAGCAGCTGCAAATGGCACTTCTGGCGGGCTATGCGAGAATAATGGTTGGGGGTGAGATAAAGAGAATAGACGATGTGCTCGCAGATATGGAAAATGGGGGGAAAGCGCCTTCGGAGATTACTGTCATCATAGACAGAATGAGTGTCGATGACTCGCGAGACGTTATCTCTCGACTGACAGACTCCGTAGAGACGGCTCTCTACGAAGGGCATGGCATGTGTCGCTTGGTGTTCCTGCCGGCAATGATAGAGCATGTGTTCTCCACTCGCTTTGAGGCTGACGGAATGACATTTGAAGAGCCTACAGAGAATCTCTTCTCCTTCAACTCCCCTTTCGGTGCATGCCCAAAATGTGAGGGTTTCGGAAAGGTTATTGGCATCGACGAGGCTTTGGTGATTCCAAACCCTTCTCTCTCCCTCTATGAAAGCTGCGTGCAGTGCTGGCATGGGGAGAAAATGAAGGAATGGAAAGAGGAGTTCTGCAGAAGGGCGGCTGCCTTCGACTTCCCTATCTTCACTCCTTACTACGACCTCTCCGACGAGCAGAAGGGATGGCTATGGCATGGACTGCCATCAGAACAGACTCTCGACCCTCAGGAGCAGGTGTCGATAGATGCTTTCTTCCGCATGCTCTCTGAAAATCAGTATAAGATTCAATATAGGGTGATGTTAGCAAGGTATCGTGGGAAGGCGGTGTGCGATGAATGTCACGGAACGCGACTGAGACGTGAGGCACACTACGTGCGCATCGGGGCTGACGAAAATGGCATAGGGGGAAAAACCATCTCTCAGCTCGTTGACATGCCTGTCTCTGAACTCTATGAATGGTTCAAAAACGTGAGAATGACTGAGAGGGAGAGGGAAATCGGAAAGCGGCTTCTCGTCGAGATCACCACTCGTCTGCACTTCCTTATTGAGGTGGGATTAGGATACCTCACACTCAACCGTGCGTCAAACACTCTCTCGGGAGGTGAATCGCAGAGAATAAACCTCTGCACAAGTCTTGGCTCTTCGCTCATCGGTTCGCTATATATTCTCGACGAACCATCAATCGGTCTGCATTCACGAGATACAAACCGTCTCATAAACGTGCTGAAGGAGCTGAGGAACATCGGAAATACGGTGGTGGTGGTGGAACACGATGAGGAGATCATACGTGCTGCCGACTATCTCATTGACGTTGGTCCAGAGGCAGGGAGACACGGTGGGGAGATTGTCTTCGAGGGGGAGACAGCAAGCATCTCCAAGGAGACGAAGAAGGACTTTTCGAACAGTCACACCGTCGACTATCTCGCTCACCTTGAGGAGATTCCGATTCCTTCTTCAAGGAGACAATGGAACCGAGCAATAACCATCAAGTCTCCAAGAATGAACAACCTAAAGGGCATGGACGTAGACATTCCACTGAATGTCTTCACCGTGGTGACTGGTGTCTCTGGCTCTGGAAAGTCGTCTCTCATAAAGGGCATACTCTACCCCGCCCTGAAGCGTCAGTTGGGTGAGGCGTGTGACGCTCCAGGACTCTTCGGCGGACTGGACATCAGTAATTCTGACATAAAGCATGTGGAGTTTGTCGACCAAAACCCGATTGGAAAGTCCACTCGCTCCAACCCTGCCACTTACGTGAAGGCATACGATGCCATTCGCCAGTTAATGGCAGATCAGCCGCTATCTAAGCAAATGGGCTATACCGCTCAGCATTTCTCTTTCAACACTGAGGGTGGACGTTGTGAGGAATGCAAGGGTGCTGGAACAATTCTCGTGGAGATGCAGTTCATGGCTGACCTTGAACTGGAATGTGAGGCGTGTCATGGAAAGCGGTTCAAGAAAAATATCCTTGACGTGAAATATCACGAGAAGAATATCTTTGACATTCTGAACATGACCATCAATCAGGCTATTGAGTTCTTCTCTGAGAACATGCCGAAAACAGAACGGGGAGCAAGACTCTCTCAAGAAAAGGTGATCGTGAGCAGACTGAAGCCGCTACAGGACGTTGGATTGGGGTATATAAAGCTCGGACAGAACTCTTCCACTCTCTCTGGAGGGGAGAACCAGCGTGTGAAATTAGGTTATTTCATCGGACAGGAGAAAGCGGAGAAAACGCTCTTCATCTTCGACGAGCCCACCACAGGTCTGCATTTCCACGACATCCGCCGATTGCTCTCTGCATTTGAGGCACTCATTCTTCGTGGGCATACTGTTCTGGTCATTGAACATAACCTCGATGTCATAAAATGTGCCGACCATATCATCGACATCGGTCCTGAGGGCGGACATCTCGGAGGGCATATCGTCTGCATGGGAACCCCAGAACAGGTGGCAGAATGTGAGAAGAGCATCACGGGACAGTTCCTGAAAGAGAAGCTATAGATTTCTTTTGGTAGGTGTGCAAAATGATTCTGCAAACCTACTTAAAGAAAAAACTTCTGTTTTCTTGCATAATCGAAAGAAAAAAACTAACTTTGCAGGGAAAAAACAAATTCTCCTTCTCCATCATTCTCTCTTTGAATGGTTGGGGAAGGCTTCAAGGAATAAAAACTATCACTTTCAAATAACTAAAAAATTTCACAGACCAATGTTAAAGAAACTATTGTTCACAATCGCCTTAACAGCTTTTGTATCATTCACTTACGCACAGATACACAAATGGGGCGACACATCTCGACTGAAGGTAGAAGGAAACCATCTCGTCGATACGGAAGGGAATCAGGTGATGCTTCATGGAGTTATGGACACACCAAGTCCGTATTTCAGCGGCTATCGCTTCACAGACAACCATTGGATAGATGTCTATCGAGAAGGCGACCAGTACATCGACAAATGCATCAACTACTTTGACAAGCTCTTCACGGCAGTCACAGACACCGAGCAGGGGTCGTGGTGTAACGTCTTCCGTCTGCATCTCGACCCTTGCTGGACAGACAATCCTAACCTCATGGCAGAAGGGTTCACAAAGAATGGCGACAAATTCTACGACCCTCACGGAACAGAGGTGAGCGGAGAGGCGAACATCATGCGATTCGACAAAAGCCGTCTCGCAAACTATCTCGTGAAGCTCTATATGCCCATCGCACAGAAGGCAAAGGGACATGGCATGTACGTCATCATGCGACCTCCTGGCGTCTGCCCTCAGAAGATTCTTGTTGGCGACTACTACCAGCAGTACCTCCTCACCGTCTGGGACCTCGTAACAAAAAATCAAGAGGTGCTTGCCAACTCCGACTGGCTGAGCATAGAGCTTGCCAACGAACCCATCTCCATTCTCGATGCAAATGGAAAAGACGACAACAAAGCAATGCACGACTTCTTCCAACCAATCGTAGACAAAATTCGAGAGAACGGCTTCAAGGGCATAATATGGATTCCTGGGGGCTCTTGGCAGCAGAACTACCGCCCTTACGCAAGCAATCCAGTCACCGACCCTATGCACGCTACCGACCCTCAAATCGGATATGCCGTGCATTTCTATCCAGGATGGTATAACACTTCCGACGACAAGACAGATGTGAAGCAATCCATTCGCTCTTTCCTAGACGCTGTGCCAGTGGTGAAGAAATCGCCAGTGATGATCACAGAGGTAGACTGGAGTCCGAAAGACCCTACGGGACAGGGACATTGGAACGAGTCCGGACAATGGGTGGAGCCAAACTGCGGAACATGGGCTACTGGCTCCACATCGAAGTTCGGTGTGACATATAAAGAGATTGTTGACTACTTCGGAAACATCGGATGGACTCTCACACACACCCACGACTATCTCGACATCGACTTCTATCTCAGCACAGGCTACGTGCGTCCGGCATTCACCACTAAGCTCACCGACAATGCCTATGAGGCTTGCTCTGGCGCTTGCTTCAAATGGTATGCGGAATATGCGAAGACGGAGCATAAGGCTCGGGAGTGGACAGAAGAGGAGGGCAGCAAGGAGATGTTCCCTCTCAACGAATGGGAGTTTAATCCTTCTATTTGGGAGACAGGCTCTTTCGACCCAGAGAGTGGAAAACTCGTAACAGGGCAGTATGGCTTTGGCGGTTGGCAGTATAGTGAACCTCTTGACCTCAGTCCTTACAAGTATGTCGTGGTGCAGCTGAAGCAGGCAGCTCCTAACTCTGGCGACTGGAGCGCTTCATTCCGTCTCTTCTGCAACAACAGTTATTGGACAAGTCCTTACAGCACCAACTGCGGTGGAAAGCAGACCATAGTGGTACCTCTTGAAGGACAGAAAAACGAAGACGGCACAACCTTCGACCCTTCTCACGTCTATATTGCTGGCTTCTGGACTCTTGGCGGCGAGAGCAACGCAATCTATATCGACAAGCTCTTTGTCTCCAACGATGGCATCACTCCAGCAACAGGCATTGAGGCTATCTACACCGCTCCTGAGACCAACAACAGCTATTTCGACTTGCTCGGCAGAAAGGTTCAGAATCTCGAAAAGGGAAGGATATACATCCAGAACGGAAAGAAGATCATGGTGAGGTAAGAAAAGGGTGCCATCAATAAACATTTTTTCATTCACCTACTCACAAAAGAGAAACAATGCAAATAAAGGTTTGTGGCTTCAACGATGCTCAGAGCATCTCTGCCGTAAGCAGTTTAGACATCGAAATGATTGGAATGGAGTTTCGAGAAAATGTTGCGAAGCATATCAGCAATATAATCACTCCAGCAGGAACAACGATCGACAAGCCGTTCTTTCGTCTCGTTGACAAAGACGACACTGCTTTCTACCTCGGGAAAAGCATAGAGAAAATCCCAGGGAAGAAATACGTTGGGGTCTTTGCCGACCAGTCTCCGCAGCATCTCATCAGTTGCGCCTATAACTACAATTTCGACTTCCTACAACTGAACGGCAACGAGACATCCACTTACCTAAAGAATTTCCGCAGTTCGGTGATTCCTGACATCCTTCCAGAGATAAAGATCATCAAGACGTTGTTTATTGGCAACGACAACGAGCTTCCTGACTGGCATGAATACGAAGGACTTGCCGACATGCTGAACTTTGAATTCACTGCTCCTTGTGCTCCAGGTGTAGACCGCCTCTCCGCATTCAACAATTACGATGGCACCATACCCTTTCTCATCTCTGGAATCATTTCTCCACCAGAGATCATGCGCACCTGCCGTCTCTCCCACCCTCTCTTCCTCGGCATAAACATCTACTACGAATCCCACCATTCTTTCACTCCCGCCGACCTCGGAAGAATCGCATTCGTGATAGATAAGATACGGGGAAGGAAATAAGAAATCGACACTTCCTAACATTGTTAATCTATCATAATGATGGAATGTGTAACTGTCTGGCTGTCAATAATGGTAACCTTCAGGTTACTAACTTCCAAGAAAGTGCCTTCTTGCACAATTAAAAAAGTTAGCGTAATTTTGCATCGTCAAAGAAAAAAAGTTTCATTTAAAAAAACATTCAAGACGTATGAACAAAATTGAATTGCAGAAAACTGCAGAAGGCTACACAGTGGCTACAGTAGGCAACCTCGCCCTTTTGAAGGAAAGGCATTTCTAAAGGAAGTGTTGGGAACAACAGGCATAGAGATTTCTTTCGCCACACTCGCTGCTGGCGAAGAACTGCCTTTCTTCCATCATCACAAACAGAACGAGGAAGTGTATATCGTTGTCAGCGGTGAGGGAACATTCATTCTCAACAACGACGAGATTGCAGTAGCCTCTGGCTCTGTTGTAAAGGTAGAACCAGAGGTAAGCCGTTGCATAAAGGCTACTGGCTCTTCTCCACTGATGTATATCTGCATACAATCAAAGGCAGGTTCTTTGGAGCAGTACACCATGACAGATGGAATCGTTGAGCAATGAGTAGGCGCACAAAATAAATACTCACACTATGACAAGCAAAATGCTCTTTCCTGACTGCCCAGTCAGAAACATCTTGGCTCGTGTTGGCGACAAATGGTCGCTACTCATCATGCACGAAATGATCAAACACAACAGCCCGATGCGGTTCTCTGAACTGCGTCGGGCAGTGCCCGATATATCGCAGAAGGTGCTGTCTGCCACACTACGGAATCTTGAGGCTGATGGCTTCGTAACAAGAACGGTATATGCCGAGGTGCCTCCGCACACCGATTACGCCCTCACCCCACGTGCCCACTCCTTTATGGGTACCTGTCGCCCTATGGTTCAGTGGGCAATAGACAATTTCGCTGCAATCATAAAGGATCGAGAAAGAGCTGCATCAAAAGACAAATAGGCTGCAGAGCAGTTTACAACTGTAACAAAAGGGATAATTATATTGGTTTAACATCACAAACCAATGTATTTGCCCCTTTTTGGGGTTATCATCCTTTCATTGGCAGGGAGAGGTCTTTTATCCTTTCATTGGCAGGGAGAGGTCTTTTATCCTTTCATTGGCAGAGAGAGGTCTTTTATACCAAGGAACGTGGCGCAGAGCACAAACAGTTATGCTACAATAATCAGTATCAAACCGTCGATAACTCCTTGCGGTGTTGTACTCCTTGATTGCATTGGTTTTGATTGCCATGATGATTTGGAACACTTTTCTGCAGGTAGTTCCTACTCCTGTTTTGAATGGTTAATGATAAATTACTGATTGAACACTATGTGTTCTCTGCTTGAAATTTTGTTGAATCAACACAGAGTTAGACTAACAAGCGGCTAACAAGCGGCTAACAAGCGTTGAATAGAGTTCTCTTTGGATAGCTATCTGATTCTTCTGATTTTCAAATGCGAAGGTACTCCATTATTTTTGGCGAATACAAGAAATGCGAGTTATTGCGAGTTATTGCGAGTTAGTAACGAAAAATTAAAAGACGTTAACATTAATTTATGTTAGTTTGCGAAAAACGAGAATTTTTTGCCTTCGGTGAACGTGAATTTCCGTGACTGCGTAGCTGATGAGCACCTATGTAAATATGCAATGAGCGAACTAATTTTCCCGTGAATCACCGTGAATATTTTTCATACAATTACCACGACAACTAAGACAACCAAGGCAACGAAGGTAAACAAAAAAGTTGTTTCAATTGTCCCCGTTGTCGTCAAAAAAAATAAACACAACAACCTCATCTTCGAGTATCTGGGAATACCGTAAATACTGATAAAAATAAAAAATAAGGAAATAAGGAAATAAGGATTAAGCATAATACAGAAAATTC